>JAEUUR010000052.1 GCA_016787465.1 Saprospiraceae bacterium
GCATGGCAATTAAACTGCCCGATGCCATCGCGTGGCTGACCATTTTGGCGTGGAAGGTTTCCAAGGTCAAAAACGCCGCCCAGATCTACAAAAAACGGATCATCAACCGGGCCGCAAAAGATTTTTTCACCGCTGGTAGCATTCAATACGGCCTGTTGCATCAACGACTCATAACTGGTGTTCAAGCCTACCGGTCCATTGATGGAGCGGTCGCCAATGTACGGTGGCGGTACTTTGCCGTTGGCAATGATCGTTGTCCAACTTTGACCGCCATCTGTGGAACGCTCACATTTGTAAAACGTAGCCAGATTCTCTTTCCCCAAGCGAATGCGGAAAAAAGTGGATGGATCCTCATTTGAGCGGGTGAAGGTAAACCGGTAGGTTACTTCATCACCTGGCTTGTTGGCATCGTTGTCGACGTGAATTTCATAACGAATGTTTTCGCCGAAGGTGTGAAAATTCGGGCCGCCATGTGGAAGTTCCGTTGGAATGTAGCATGCAATCAGGGTAACCGTGTTCGGATCGTCCGGACTGCGAAACGCATAAAGGTCCGTGTTGTCGGCTAATGGGTCGTTGGCGATAAGCGGCGCTTCGCGGTGGGAAGAAGCCCAAACGCCGGAGCTGCTGGCAAACAGCGCTGCCAGGAGGCAACATAATTTGCTGAAGTTGAAAAAAGAGATAGATTTCATTGAGTGATTTTTTTGTTGAACAATGAATAATTTAATGATTTTGAAGGCATAGGATAGGCAGGGGGAGAGCTGACAAGCTTACCCTCAGAACTAACTGGAAATGTGAAAATTAATCGTAAATCAGAGCTCCGATCGGAAACAGGATATCGAACAAATCGGATGTTTTAACACCGGTATTCCAACAGTATCAAACAAATGTGCGTTCGAAAGTCCAGTAAAGAGCCGTGAGCGCAATCAGCAGGGAAACCGGCTGCACCACTCTTTTATGGTACCACGGTTTGTCTGAAAACCACTTTGCCGCCAACAGGTAAGCCAAAAGAATTACAGCAATTTGACCCATTTCAACCCCGATGTTGAAAGAAACCAATGCGTTTGTAAAACTTCCGGGAGGAAGCCCCAAGCTGCCAAGGGCGCCGGCAAAACCCATTCCATGAATCAGCCCGAAGGCAAAGATCACGACCAATCTGGACGGTTTTAAACGCCGGATCAACAAGTTTTCCACGGCCACGAAGAAGATGGACAATGCAATTATTGGCTCTACAACTGCAGGAACAGGTTTAATCAAACCATACATGGCCAAGGCTAGCGTAACGGAGTGCGCCAGTGTGAAGGTCGTTGCCTGAATCACTACGTTTTTTAGGTTTGAACTCAGAAAAAATACACTCAGGATGAAAAGGATGTGATCCAGCCCAAGTGGCAAGATGTGTTCAAAACCCAGTTTTAAATAAGTCCAGAAAATATCCGTTTGAGGCAAACTGGCAAGTTCGTAGTTGATGGTGTGCGCCTTCAGGGGTGAGCAGGCAACCAACAGAAAAATCAATATTCCAATAGTTTTCATAGGAAATCAGTTTTGGATAAATGAATGTGCTTCTGTGGCGAGTTTTGCGTCCAGGTAGGGCTTAAACGACAAGCCTTTTTTAATTAATTCCTGTCCTTTGAGTTGTTCGCCGGCGGCAGCCAGAATAACGCCTGCACGAACCAACCGTTCCGGTTTTTGTGAGCCGGTGCGCAGCGCTGATTCAATATAAGGCTTGGCTTCATTTGTTTTTCCGGATTGGTACAGCGACCATGCCAAAACTTCACATGCATCAATGTTCTTCGGGCGTCGTTTATATTCTTCCTGCGCATATGGAAGAGCCAACTGCGGCTGACCTGCACCAAGGTATAAGTTGGCTAATTCAAAGTCGCTGTTATGTGCAGCTGTTGCCGCTTCTCCTGTCGCTTGATTGTTTTTTAGTGCTGCAACAGTGGCTCTCAAACAATTTTCAGCTTTTTCGGCTTGACCGTTTTTAGCATAACAACCGGCCAATTCTGTGTAAAATGCGGCTTCACTCATTACTTCCGCTGCTTTTTCGTAATATTGAATTGCTGCAGGTAGGTTATTTTGCTGAGATTCCAGTTTGGCAAGTCCAGCAAGGGCAAATGGATAATCAGGGCGCTTTTGAAGTGAAATTTCATATTGCTCGCGCGCCCTGTCTGGAAGATTGTTGTCCTCATAAAGGTGCGCCAGTACCATTCGCGCCCACTCGGTTTCTTCCCTGCCATTCACGCCGGCGGCAATCGCTTGTTGAATGGCTTGTATGGCGCCATCGCGGTCGCCGTGTAATTCGCGCAGGTATGAAACGCGCGAATAAGAACGGATGTCCGGGCGGATGTTCACCATACGATCGCACATCTCGACGGCTTGTTCATATTCCCCTAATTCAACATAAGCATCAACCAGCAGGCCGTAAACAAATGAATTGTATGGGTTTAACTTAAGTGCTGTTTCTGCAATCTCCTTGCCTTCCGCAAAGCGGTGTTGGGAGAGGAAAATCATACTTTTTAAGCAGGTAGCTTCAAAATGTTTGGGATCGTTGCCAAGTACTTTTTCGATGAGTTCGAGCGCGGAGGCATTATAGTAGCTAAAGTCGCCTGTTGCACGCCCTTCGTTCATAAAGGTTTTTGCGAGTTGCAAGGTGGTTTTTGGATCATCCGGTTTTTTGTTCAGTTCGGCCAGCAAGGCCTCATAGGTTATCTGGGTTTCAGCCCATTCCGGCGCATTGGCAAGCGCGCCGGCACGCTGTTTGAGCTCGGGAATTCCCACTTTGCTTTTGCCGTTTAGGAAGATAAAAGCTGCAAACGTGAGGCAAAAAACCACAAGGGCCGGATAAAGCAGTTTGTTTGAAAAGATGGTAGGTTTCATAATGATTGACTTTTAGGAAACCTACGCAACCATTCAAGTTTTGGATTTCAAATGAGCGCTTTATTTTTGATGAATTCAAAATCGCCATTCAATGCCCGCTTTTACAAACAAGGGCGTGCCTGGAGTGTAATGAATCTCAGAAACAGGTTCCAACTCATTTGGCAACCTGGACTCAGTTTCAAACTGGGCCTCTTTCCATTCGGAATTGCCCAGGTTTTGCACGGAAACATTAAATGTCCAATTGTCTTTTCTCCATCCGGCCAATCCGTCGATCAAAAAATAACCCGTTGCAACCAGGCTGTTGTTTTCATTCGCTGCTCGGTCGGCCAGATGCCTGAAACGTAAACCTGCAAAAAAACCTTGTCCGGGATCATAATTCAAACCACCGGTGGCGGTGAATGTTGGCGCCAACGGGATGTAATTTTCGCCTTCCGGACTATCTACCGAACGCGCATGTGAGTAGGTCAGATCGGCGTCTACAAATAAAGCACGTTTCACCTGTAAGCGGGCAGAAAAATCGATGCCATACCGCTCCGTCTGCCCAGAGGCTTCTACGATCGCCTCGTCGCCCACATACACAAATTCTTGTTCCAGGCCCAGATACCAGGCAGCAGCATTTAACATGAGTGCGGCAGAAGGTTTGAACACCAGTCCGGCATCGGCGCCGAGGGCTTGCGGTAAGGTTTGAAGACCGTTTTGCGCGGTAACGACCCTGGAGTCGTTTGAGTGGTATCCATAGCCGCCTGATAGGTACCACCTGAGCTTTGGATTCATATCGTAGTTCACATTTACTTTTGGGCTGGCAACGGATGATGTCACCCGTTTGGGGTCATACAGGGTATCCAGTTGATCTTCATAAGCAAATTGAAACAGGTCAAAACGCAAAGCGCCGTTGATGGATAAGTTTTTCCCAAGTAGCCAGGTTTCAGAGATAAAAGCACCAGTGTTTGTCTCGTTGACGTTGCCCAATGCCAGTCGGCTCAGTAGGGTAGCGCGTTGTTTTACGCGTGATAATTCATTTCCTTTCACCTGGTCGTTTCTGAAAAACAAGCCGATTTCTGTACGTAAAGATTTGCCCGCCAGGGAGCCGATGTAGTTGTATGCACCCTGGTAACCGAAAATTTGACGTTGCTCTTTTTGCTTGATTTGATCTCCGTCCACGGGGTTTTCTTTGAAAAAAGTGAAATTGGAAAACAGCTCAAACTGGTAATTCGAATAATAAATCTGGTTTTTAAAAATGGCGTTGTTTTTCAAACTTTTGAGGTGTTCGAAGTTGATGTTGTACCGGCTCGTCGTACCGCCTTCGGTATCGTCGATGGCGCCGAACCTTCCAATTTGTCCATTTCGGATCGCTCTTTCAGGCACCTGCCCCGACGCATCCCAATCGCTTTGGAATGCTGACGCGGATATACTAATCCGTTGCTCATCATCAGTAAGGGCTGTGAATTTGCCCACCATGTTAAACCGTTTGAACGCCTGTGGAGAATCGAAATAACCATCGGAATAAAATGTTTCAGAAGCCAGGTAGGCATGTCTGTTTTTTCTTTCTGCCGATTTTCCAAGTAGGTTAAACACGCCGACTGCACGGGCTGTATTAAACTGGCCTGCTTCAATTTTCATCAGGTTGTTCACCGGTGCGTCGATGGTTTTAAAACGTACCATGCCGGCAGTGGTGAAATTACCGCCGTCTGCTGCGTATGGTCCTTTCTTAAAATCTACAGTTTCAATCAGTTCTGGTATGACAAAATGCAGATCGGCGTATCCTTGCCCGTGGGCATGACTTACCATATTCACCGGCATACCATCTACTGATAAATTGATATCGGTGCCATGGTCAATATCAAACCCTCTTAAAAAAATTTGTTCCGCTTTCCCCCCGCCTGCGTGTTGGGCAATAAACAAACCAGGAACAATGCGCAATACATCCTGGGTTGTGTTCACTGGTCGAATACGAATATCGAGTGCACTGAAATGTCGGAAAGGCTCGCCTGAGGTTGTCGACACCGCTACATCTTTCAGTAAAATTGGCGCTGGGGCCAATTCAATTTTCAAGGTAGTGGTTTCAGCGTCCCGAACTTCGAGATTTGTGATTTGACGCGTTTCAAAACCCAGATAATTGATGGTCAGGTTATAAAAGCCGGCCGGCAGGTTTTGAAAAACAAAAAAACCAAGATCATTGCTGGTTGTTGACACGCCAAGCGGTTCAATTTTGATCAACGCGCCGGGCAATTCCAAACCGGTCGGTTTTTCCAATATCTGACCGTTTATACTACCATTGTGCGCAGCAAGCAGGTGTGCAAGGTGGATGCCAAAGATGAGTAACAGTAAACGTTTCATTTTTAATAATTATTCAGTGAGGAATGTGTATCTTGAACATACGAAGCTACCGTGTTGTTAGATTTATTTGAAAGAAAAAATACTGGGGCAAATTTTATGTCATGATGTGTAAATATTATTGACTCAATTAAAATATTCTTCGTTTACTTTGCACTAAATTTAGAAATAATTTGGAATGTCTGAATTTCAACTCAATACCATAGAAGAAGCGCTCCAGGATTTGAGCGTTGGAAAGGTCATCATCGTAGTGGATGATGAAGATCGTGAAAACGAAGGCGATTTCATTTGCGCTGCTGAAACAATTACGCCTGAGATTATCAACTTTATGGCGACCTACGGCCGTGGGTTGATCTGCACGCCTATGGAAGAAAAACGCGCAGAGGAAATGGGTTTGAATTTAATGGTGAGCTCCAATACGGCGCTGCATGAAACCGCATTCACAGTGAGTATCGACTTGATCGGGCATGGTTGCACCACGGGTATTAGCGCGTATGATCGCTCAACCGGCATTCGCTGGCTGACCAACCCATCAGCCAAACCCAGTGATTTTGCCCGTCCCGGCCATATTTTCCCGCTTCGGGCAAAAAGCGGCGGCGTTTTGCGTCGCACCGGACATACCGAAGCAGCGGTTGATTTGGCACGAATGGCAGGACTTTATCCCATGGGGGTACTGGTAGAAATACTGAATCCGGATGGCTCCATGGCGCGGTTGCCGCAATTGATTGAAGTGGCAAAAGAGCATCAGTTAAAAATCATTTCCATTGATGACCTGGTGGCTTACCGCATGCGTACCGAAAGGTTGGTCAGGAGAGAACTGACTACCCAAATGAATACAATTTTTGGCGAATTTGAAGCCATCGCCTATACAGATATCACCAGTGGCGACGAACACCTGGTGCTCAAAAAAGGACAGTGGCAGCCCGACGAACCGGTTTTGGTGAGGGTGCACTCTACCTCGGAAACCGGTGAAATTCTGGGTACTTTGCTCGAAGATTACGGCACCCAAATCAATGATGCATTGAAAACCATTCATGAAGAAGGGAAAGGCGTTTTTGTGTATTTGCGCCAGAACGACAAAGGCGGTTTGTTGGCAAAAATTGCACACTACAAACAGTTCGTCGATGAAGGCAAATCCACAAAGTTTGAACTGCATTCGCCTATGGGCAAAAAGGATTTTGGTGTTGGAGCGCAAATTCTGCGTGATTTGAATATTTGTAAAATCCGGTTGCTGACCAACCACCCGCGCAAACGTATGGGGCTGATTGGATATGGCCTGGAAATTGTTGAAAACATAGAATTATCCTGATGAAATCCGGTTTCGTAAATATTATTGGCCGACCCAATGCCGGCAAATCGACGCTCATGAACGCGTTGGTTGGTGAACGGATGAGCATCATTACCCATAAGCCTCAAACTACCCGCCATCGCATTATTGGCATTTTGTCGGGTGAAAACTTCCAAATCGTATTTTCCGATACCCCCGGATATGTAAAAAAGCCGAATTACAAAATGCACGAAGTCATGAACCGCTTCGTGGAAGGAACCATTGAGGATGCCGACCTGATGTTGTTTGTGTTTGACCTGACGGAAGAACTCGAAGATGATAATCCCGTGATTGCCGTACTGAAAAAAACGGAAGCGCCCATTATGCTGGTGCTGAATAAAAAGGACCTGGTAGCGCCGCAACGGATCCAGGATGTGACCGGTTGGTGGAAAAAAAGAATTGATATCAAAGAAATGGTCGCCATTTCTGCCTTGAATGCCGATGACACCAAACCTTTGCTGGAGAAAATCCTGGAATATTTGCCGGAAGGCGAGCCCTTTTATCCACCAGATCAATTGACCGACCGGTCGGAGCGTTTTTTCGTCAGTGAAATCATCCGCGAAAAGATATTGGTGCAGTTCGGTGATGAAATTCCATACTCCACTGAAGTCGGGATCGAATCCTTTCAGGAAACGAAAACCAATGCAGGGGAACCGTTAGCCAGGATTCAGGCAGTTATTTATGTCATGCGCGAATCGCAAAAAGCAATTATTCTTGGCAAAGGCGGCGCTGCGGTCAAAAAACTTGGCACATCTGCCCGGATCGATATTGAAACATTCCTCCAAACCAAGGTGTTTTTGGAAATCACAGTGAAAGTACGTGACAATTGGCGCGACGATGACCGCTCCCTCCAACATTTCGGATATTAACTGGTAAACCGGGTTTATAAAAAAGGTGATTTAAATCATCCTTCGTTTTCAAATGCATGTTCTACATTTGCGCCGCTATTCAGATTAAGTCTTAATAAAAACAAGTTGCGCCATGCATTGGAAAAATCTAACGATACTCATTATTTTGATTTCTTGCTTTGTATTCACTTTGCAAGCACAGGAAGCCCAAACTGATTCAACCATGCTGGTTGAAGGCCCCAGCATTGTCATTATTGCACAAAAAGATCGTTTGCTGAGTGGGGTGCCAGGCTCGGCAAGTTATATCAAACCATTGGAAATGAAAAGGATACTTCCGCTTACCGGCAACGAAGTGTTCCGTAAGATACCGGGCGTAAATGTGGTGGAGGAAGAAGGGTTAGGGCTTCGTACAAACATCGGAATTCGCGGGCTTGATCCCGACAGGAGTTCCAATGTGTTGGTGTTGGAAGACGGAATTCCGGTACAGCTGAATCCTTATGGCGAGCCGGAAATGTATTATTCGCCATCTATCGACCGGATGACAGCAGTAGAGGTGGTTAAAGGCAGCGGTCAGATTCTGTTTGGCCCTAGAACGATTGGAGGCGTAATCAACTATATCACGGCAGACCCTGGCGCCAAACCGGAAGGGCGTGTGGCAGTTAAGGGTGGTTCAGGCGGATATTTTTCAACAATGGCTCAATATGGCGCTACAAAGGGTAATACCGGGTTTATTGGTAATTTGCTTTACAAACGCGCCGATCAAATTGGCGTCACGGGTTTTGATATACTTGATTTTAATACCAAAATAAACTGGACAACCGGCGATAAATCTTCCATCTCTCTAAAGTTTCAATTGTACGATGAAAGCTCCAATTCCACCTACCTGGGGCTAACACAAAACATGTTCGACCGTAATCAATACTTTGTACAAATGGCGCCTGATGATGTATTGAACGTAAAACGGGCAGCGCTTGCCATTAGTCATAAATATTTCATTACTAAAAATTTAAAACTCAGGACAACAGCCTACGGTTACAGCATTGTACGAAACTGGCGCCGCCAGAATTTTTCCTCCAACCCCAACGCAGCCAATCAAACCGGCATTGTTTGGGGCGATCCAGGTATTTCCAATGGCGCAGTTTACATGCTGAATGATGCATCCTGGAGAAACAGATCGTTTGAAGTTGGTGGCCTGGAATCAAAACTTAGTTGGGAGTTCAAAATCGGAAACCGGGTACAACAACTGGAAGCCGGGGCGCGGCTGCTGCATGAGCAAGCCCATGAACAGGAATTGAAAGGTAACTCACCAACCGCATTATCTGGTATTTTGACTACAGATGAACTTCGGCCGGGGCGCGCCGTAAGTGGGTTTGTACAGCAAAAATTTAACCTGTCTCCCAAACTAAGCGTTACAACAGGCGCACGCGTTGAGCACTATTCATTTGATCGTCAAATTCAAATTTATAAATCAGGGAATATCTATCGCGATACCAATATCCTAGCAAATAATGTTGTGTCGGCATTGATACCCGGAGTTGGGATCAACTATGCCTTTCAGCAAAAATGGTCGTTTTATGGCGGTATTCACAAAGGATTTGCTCCACCATTAATTAAAAACTCAATTTCCAATACGGGTGAAGTGTTTCCGCTGGATGAACAGGAAAGTATAAATTATGAGGCAGGAATTCGTGCTTCACCACATACTGGATTGGATTTTGAGGTTGGCGGTTTTTTACTTGATTTTAAAAAACAGGTCATTCCAGTTTCAGAATCTTCCGGAAGCGGAGGCAGTGGTTTTGCCAATGGAGGCCGAACACAACACGCAGGCATTGAGATGGCCTTTAAAGTCGATTTAGGGGTGTTACTCCATACCTCCTATTCCATTTATTGGGAAGCAAACGCCACGTATGCCAAATCTGAATTTGCCGCAGATCGGTTTCTGGGCCAGGAAAAAGTTAATGTGCGTGGGAATGTGTTGCCATATGCGCCACAGTTTTTAAGTACGCAGACCCTTGGATTTTCAAACTTTAAGGGATTTGAGGTTCAAATAACCGGAAATTATGTGTCAGACCAATTCACTAATCAATTGAATACCAAAGAAGCAAGCGCCGACGGCCGATCCGGAATAATTGACGCATATTTTTTGATGGACGGAACTTGCCGGTATTCATTCAAAAAGCCATCTATTTCCTTTTTTGCTTCAATAAAAAACTTGACTGACGCGCGTTACATTGCTTCCCGGCGACCAACCGGTATCAAAATCGGAATACCAAGGACCTGGATAATGGGCGTTGAATGGGTATTTTAATGCTTGTTATTTAATTTAAAGTGACTATCCGCAATTAGGAAACAGAAATTAGAAATTGGAAATTGGAAATTACCCTCACAACCTAATCATCCAATTTCTAATTTCTAATTTCTAATTTCCGTCACATTGTTTCCTGATGGCGGATAGTTATTTAATTTAATTCCAGCGCACGAACGACCTTTTCGTAAATTTCGGTGTTGTCGTATACACCGGAAAAAAGCGAAGCTTGGGGGCCGTAAGCATACACAGGTACCCAGGCAGCTGTATGCAGGCGGGTAGAAAATGCAGTTTTAAAGTCTTTTTTACCCGCTTTCAGCAACGAGGCGCCACCACATTCATGGTCGCCGGTTACAATAACCAGTGTTTCTTTATCCGCCGCGGCAAATTCCAACGCTGCTCTGATCGTTTTATCAAAATCATCCATTTCAGCGCGCAGCCAGTTGCGATCATTCGCATGGCCGGCCCAATCAATCTGGCTGCCTTCCACCATCAGAAAGAAACCTTTTTCTGAACGTTTTGATAAAAAATCACAGGCAAGCCGGGTGGCTGAAGGCAGGTATTTTCGCCCGCCGGAAGCAGTTGGCGGCTCTTGGTCATCGGTGAAAATGACAAATGGTCTTTGTCCTTTTCCAGGTATGGATTTCATGGAAGTGCCCGATTTAATGGCGTATCCACGATCTTTTAAGGAGTCAATCAGGTTTTTTTTGTCAATTCTGCCGATGAAGTTTTTTTTGCCCCCAGCGATCAGGCAATCAAAGGGAGTTTCCAGAAAATCCATGGCAATTTCATCGGTAAAAGCGCGTAATTCACGATGGGCAATAAAC
Source organism: Saprospiraceae bacterium (assembly GCA_016787465.1). GTDB lineage: Bacteria > Bacteroidota > Bacteroidia > Chitinophagales > Saprospiraceae > M3007. Next base: position 10,516 of record JAEUUR010000052.1, read on the forward strand.
GATGCCGGAGTGGCATGTGTAGCGGTACAGGCAACCACCATGCCGGTCGCATATCCGGCTTTTTCGAGGTTTTCAACAATCCCGCGACAAGCTTCCTCATCCGGTGTGATGCCTATAGCGCCGTTTGTGGTTTTATGGCCGCAAGAAAAAGCGGTTGCTCCGGCTGCGCTATCGGTTACCAGTTCATTGGCTGAATGCGTGATATGAAAACCAACAGTTTTGAATTGCTGGAAGATATTTTTGTGCAATCCTTTCCAGTATATATGGGCCGATACCTGAGAAAGTCCCATCCCGTCGCCAATTAGAAAGATCACATTCTTGGGTTTTGGAGCAAATTCAACGTTGACAAGAGTGGCCAGCGGTTGGTAGGGCGCGGAACAGGCAGAAAAAAATACCAGGGCAAGCAGCAGAATCGGACGCATGAACGTTGATTAAATTAAAAGGCCGTCTTTCATTTCCAAACATCTGTCAGAAAGCTCGGCTAGTTCTTTGTTGTGAGTTACAATGACGAATGTTTGGCGGTAATCATCACTCAGGCGGCGAATGAGCCGGTGCAAATCCTGAGAGGCAGCTGAGTCCAGATTTCCGGTAGGTTCGTCGGCAAAAATAACGGCAGGGTTGTTAATCAACGCACGGGCAATCGCTACGCGTTGTTGTTCGCCACCGCTCAACTGGGTGGGCTTATGATGGAAACGATCTTTGAGCCCCAGGTAGTCAAGTAGTTCCTGAGCCTGTTTTTTTACCTCGGATTCGTTTCTTTTTTGAATAAATCCAGGAATACAAACATTTTCTAATGCGTTGAACTCAGGCAATAAATGATGGAACTGGAAAACAAAACCAATATGTTGATTGCGAAAATCAGCAAGTTGGTTGCTCTTAAGCCCGTTTACAGCAGATCCGGCGATGGTTAAATTCCCCTGATCTGCCACATCGAGGGTGCCCAATATGTGTAACAGCGTACTTTTGCCCGCCCCGGATTTGCCAACGATGCTTACAATCTGGCCTTGGGATACCTCCAGGTTTACACCTTTGAGTATTTCAAGTGAGCCGTACGACTTATGAATGTTTGTTGCTGTTAAAACCATATCGCAAAGGTCATAAAAATTGTGAAGAATGCGTGCGCTAGTCTGTGGCGTTTGAAGCGCGAAGTTTAAAACCAACTGCTTATGAAAATCTTGCAACTGTGCAATAAGTTTCCATTCCCGTTAAAGGATGGGGCGGCTATTGCCAGTACTTATATGGCGAAGGCTTTTGCAGGCTTAGGACACGAGGTGACCCTGTTGTCCATGAACACCAGTAAACATTGGTTCGATACCCAGTCGCTTCCTGCCGATTTTGATCATTACCAGGCTATACACACGGTTTTTGTTGATAACAGGATTAAACCAATGCCGGCACTGATCAATTTATTTTCAAAAAAATCTTACCACATTACCCGTTTTGAGTCTGCTGAGTTTGAAAAAAAACTGCGCGAAATATTGATGAACGATCATTTTGATGCAGTTTTGCTGGAATCCGTATATCTGGCCCCATACATTCAGGTTGTCCGGGCGCACGCGCCAGGTACAGAAGTCGTTTTGCGCGCGCACAATGTTGAACATGAAATTTGGGAACGGGTGGCCGCTCAGTCAAATCCACTCAAAAAATGGTACCTGCAAACCATTACACCCCGACTGAAACAATATGAAACGGAACGTATTAATGATTGCGACATGGTGGTGGCGATCAGCGACCGAGATGCTGCAGCATTCAAAGCACTTGGACTCCGGTGCCCCGTCACTGTAGCTCCAATTGGGATTGATACCAGGGACTATATGCCCGACGAAAAAAGTTTTCAAAAGCAGCTTAGTCTCTCCTTTATCGGATCACTCGACTGGATGCCCAACCAAGAGGGGCTCAAATGGTTTTTGGACGAAGTTTGGCAGCCGGTTTTAGCGCCTGAATTCCCTGAACTTACTTTTCATATCGGCGGTAGAACGGCGCCATGGTGGCTGCGCACGCTTCAAATGCACCGCGTCGTTTTTCATGGCGAAGTACCCAGCGCACCTGACTTTCTGAACCAACACTCCATCATGGTTGTGCCCTTGCTTTCCGGTGGTGGTATGCGCGCTAAAATTTTGGAGGGTATGGCTTTGGGTAAGGTGGTGCTTTCTACTCGTTTAGGCATGGAAGGAATTGAAGCATCAGACGGTAATGCCTGCTTGCTTGCAGATACCCCTGAACAATGGCTTCAAGCAGTGAAATGGTGTTACGAACAAGGAGAAGAGTTGGCGAAAATAGGTCGAAAAGCACGAAATTTCTGCGTAAATCAGTTTGATAACCGCGAGGTCGCCCGACAGTTGGTGGCTGATATGGAAGCGAATGGAAAGCGTGGTCAATCTATTGCGACCGACACTTTGCGGATGTAATTCTATCCCAGTTTCCTGGATTTGAACCGGCTCAATGAATGGGGGCCGCATTTGCTACACAAATTCGGCATTCAAATCGTTGGGGACTCTACCAAATTTCCTCCTTTTTCCGCACCTTTGCGCCTCCATTTAACAGCGATTATTTTGATCGCACCATTATCATTTTACCCATGCAAGAAGATTTGTTTAAACGGCTGGTGTCGCATTGTAAAGAATACGGGTTTATTTACCCTTCCTCGGAAGTTTATGACGGTTTGAACGGTGTGTATGACTATGGTCCGATGGGCGTTGAATTAAAAAATAACATCAAGGAATATTGGTGGCGATCAATGGTGCAAATGCACGAAAACATCACCGGTATTGACTCTGCGATTTTTATGCACCCGCTCATCTGGAAGGCAAGCGGACACGTTGATGCGTTTAACGATCCATTGGTTGACAACAAGGATTCCAAAAAGCGTTATCGTGCCGATGTGCTGGTGGAAGGTGAAATTGATAAAATGATTGCCAAAGCTGATAAAGAAGTGGATAAAGCTGCGAAACGTTTTGGCGAAACTTTTGATGAAAAACTATACCGGGAAACCAATCCACGTGTGTTAGAATACACGCAAAAAGCTGAAGCAACAGAAAAAAGATTGGCTAATGCGTTGAAAAACAACGATATGGCTGATTTGAAAGCCCTGATTGAAGAACTTGAAATCGCCGACCCGGATACCGGTTCGCGAAATTGGACAGAAGTGCGCCAATTTAATCTGATGTTCTCTACGCAAATGTCGAACATCGGCGGCGACGATGGGAAACTATACCTGCGGCCTGAAACAGCTCAGGGTATTTTTGTCAATTTTTCAAATGTTCAAAAAACAACCCGGCAGAAAATTCCATTTGGAATTGCCCAAATCGGCAAGGCTTTCCGGAATGAAATTGTAGCGCGTCAGTTCATTTTCCGCATGCGGGAATTTGAACAAATGGAAATGCAGTTTTTTGTGCGCCCAGGCACCGAAATGGAATGGTACAATACCTGGAAAGCACGCAGAATGGCATGGCACCGCGCTGTAACCCCCGCAGAAAAACTTCGTTTTAAAGACCACGATAATTTGGCGCACTATGCCAATGCTGCGGTGGATGTACAGTTTGAATTCCCTTTTGGCTTTAAAGAATTGGAAGGTATCCACTCGCGTACAGACTTTGACCTGGGAAGCCATTCCCAACTTTCGGGCAAAAAAATGCAATATTTTGACCCGGAACTCAACGAACATTACACACCTTACGTCGTTGAAACTTCTGTCGGCTGTGATCGTATGGTGCTTTCCGTATTATCGAATGCCCTAGTTGAAGAAACCGTTCCCGATGCACAGGGAGAAGACAGTAGCCGGACGGTTTTGCGCGTACACCCCGCTTTGGCGCCGGTAAAATGCGCCGTACTTCCGTTGTTGAAAAACAAAGACGAGTTGGTTGAAAAGGCACGGGAAGTGTATGACAAGCTTAAATTTCATTTTATCTGCCAATACGACGAAAAAGATGCCGTTGGGCGCCGTTATCGTCGACAAGATGCCATTGGAACGCCTTACTGCGTAACCATCGACTTTGAAACGCTGGAAAATAATACAGTAACCATCCGCGAACGCGATTCCATGGAACAAGTTCGGGTGCCAATCACAGAGGTTGCTAAGATCGTGGGCGACAAAACGGACATGAGAAAGTTGCTGGAAATGTTAGCCTGAGCATAATCGACGAGATTGAAGAGCTTTGATAAAACCGGGCAACAATTTCCATCGTATATAAAGTTGTGTTTGATTCACATCTTTTCGATGGTTCAATTGTTGTTCATTTTCTGTTCAAAATTCGGCAATTGCAAAGGCTGTATGATCAAAGGCTGTTCAAAACAGCCTGTTCTTCTTTTCAGTGATGTTTTTTTCCGGAATTTTGTGCTGCTAACCTTGGATTTTATCACCGGGGCCAACCATAAATAATGGAGAATCAACAACTTATTTTTCGATTAAAGAACCAGGATCAAACCGTTGTGGCGGAGCTATATGATGCATATGGCAGCGCTTTATTCGGCGTTATTTTCAGAATTGTTCATTCAAAAGAATTGGCAGAACAAGCTCTACAGGATACTTTTCTCAAGGTTTGGAGAAACGGATCAAATTACGATGCGAGCAAAGGGCGTTTGTTTACCTGGCTGTTGAACATTGCCAGAAACACGGCTCTTGATTTGACCCGTTCGGCCCATTTTCAACAAAACAGAAAAAACGACTCAACGGATCAGCTTATCCACCGGCCTGAAACGGATGGCTTTAATCCCGACCACCTGGGCGTAAAGGAAGTGGTAGATCGGTTGGATGAAAAGTACAGATCGCTGATTCACCTGGTGTACTTTAAGGGCTACACGCAGGAGGAAGTAGCAGAAGAAACCGGCATACCGTTAGGCACCGTCAAAACCAGGCTGCGATATGCCATTTCAGAACTTCGTACACTGTTCGGTGAAAGTGTCGCTATGCTTTTGTCGATTTTATTTCTTGCGCAAGGTTAACGCTTTTCGAAGCGTCCGAAAAATATAAAACATGGATATTCAATCATTTATACAATCCGGAATACTGGAAGCCTATGTGGCCGGGCATTGTACCGATGCTGAACGGGCAGAAGTGGAACGTTTGGCTAACCTGCATCCGGAAGTTCGGGCAGAGTTGAATAAAATTGAACTTGCCTTAGAACAGTTTGCTCAGGCACAGGGCATCAATCCCCGCCCAGGCATTAAAGATGAAATACTGGATAAACTGGAAGCTATTTCCGGCACATCTCAAAAGCAAGCGCCGCCGCCGGCTTCTGCAGGTGGAACTACCATGTTGCGGTTATTCCAATTGTTGTCGTTAGGAGCCATACTGGCCTGTGGTTATTTTTTATGGAGCGGTCAAAAAAATGCTGACGAATTGGACAAACTCCGTAAAGAGAACCAAACGATTGCCCAAAAGCTGACAGATTGTGATACCAGACAACAAAACATGCAGCAAATGGCAACTTTGTTGCGCGATACAGATACCAAAGCGGTCACAGTGACGGATGGTAAAAATAACCATATCACGGTTTTTCACAACCCACTTAGAAAAGAATGCGCTCTTGACATTGCCGGCGTGCCTGCACGGCAGGACGGAAAATACCTTCAAGCCTGGGCTATTGTAGATGGCAATCCGGTGGATTTGGGTATGGTACAAATGAATGCGCCGGCCGGGTGGCAACCACTTCGTTATTTTGACCGCGCAACTGCATATGCTATTTCTGAAGAAGATAACCCCAAAGGCAATGCTAAGCCTACGGTGGTGATTGCAATGGGGAATATTTGAGGATTGCTCGATCCAATCGAATCAATTCATCCATTGGTCGTTAATTCTTGTATGATTGGACTTTTTTCATCGTATTTTGTTGCAACAATTCATTCAACCTAAAATGCGAACGCTACAAATTTTTTCCCCAGGGAAATTTTACCCATTGATCACCCTGTTCGATATGATTGAGCAGGAAAAATCGTTGAAAAAAGCCATGAATCAAGAAGAAAAAAAGTATAAAGCCTCAGAAATTATCAAAACCCACGTTGGTTATTCATTGGGCGCGGCCCTGGTACCTTTCCCCGGCGCTGATCTGTTGGCCGTAAGTGCGGTTCAATTGAATATGTTACGCCAACTAGCCAAGTTATATCAGGTTGGATTTATGGACGTACTGGGGAAAAATATTATTTCAGCGGTAGTTGGAAGCAGTGCAGCTCGTTTAGGCGCCAGTTTAGTAAAAGCGATCCCCGGTGTTGGAACAATTATTGGCGAATTGAGTATGCCCGTTTTGTCGGGGGCCTCAACCTGGGCCTTGGGCAGGGTGGTGTCCAATCATTTTCAAAATGGCGGAACGCTGGAAGATCTGGATGTAACGAAAGCCAAAAAAAGTTACGAAACTGAAGTGGAAGAGGGCAAAAAAGTGGCTGAATCCATGACCCACACCAACCAGACGCCTATTGATGAAACTGATATCACATTGGACAAGTTGCGAAAACTTGCTGAAATGAAAGATGCAGGCATCATCACTGAAGAGGAATTTAAAGAATTGAAAGCGCGTTTGTTGGCTCAGATTTAAGTATCTGGACAATAATTCCGGAAAAAGCGCATAGGTTTGTCCCACCTATGCGCTTTTCTTTTTCCAGAACATTGGATACGACGATGGCATTGCAACTGTTCCAGGTTATGCGCCTTGGATCGGCAGTGTTCAGTGGTATTATGCTTGCAAAAAGCGGGTTGCCAACAGCTACCATCGGCACATGGGAAACGTTGTTATACCTGGCTACCACTTTTTCATTTTTTTGGGTTAATGGTTTGATGCAGGGCATCCCAGCCGTTTATGCCAAGTTGGCGGAACAAGAAAAAAAGGCACTGATTTTTAACAGTTTCCTGGTTTTTTGTGCCATAGCATGCCTGGTTTATCTCATCCTTTTATTGGGCGAAAATTGGGTAGTTCCGGCACTGACCGCCTTGGAAAAAGTGCCCTATTTTCAATGGTTCGCACTTTACTTGTTGCTTCATTTACCGACATTCCCCGTCGAAAGTTATTATCTGGTAAAGCAAAAACCCAGAGCAATTATCTATTGGGGTTGTTTCTCTTTTGGAATGCATCTGGTTGCACTGGGAGCGCCGTTGTGGGCAGGGTGGGGGCTTGAAGGAAGTATTCAGGGGTTGGTGATTTTTAGCGCTGTGAAGTTTTTGTGGGCATTTGCTGTGGTTATCAGGTTTGGCGATTTTCGGCTTGATCTAAGTATCATAGTTACTTTTATCATGTTTTGTATCCCTTTGATGATGACCCATGTGGTAAGCAACTTGATGTTGTTGTTTGACAATTGGTTGGTAGGCTGGCATTTCAAGGACGCATCCGTTTTTGCCATTTACAGGTATGGGGCCAGGGAGTTTCCATTGGCGACCGCTTTGGTAAGCGCATTGGGCGCCTCTTTGGTGCCCTTACTGGCTGTGGATTTGAATACCGGATTAGAAACCCTTAAGCGCAAAACCAGGCGTTTGATGCACCTTTTGTTTCCTCTTACCATCCTATTGTTACTTATTTCAGAGGATTTGTTTCGTTACGTTTTTAATACGGAGCTTGCCGGCGGCGCTTTTTTGTTCAACATTTATTTGCTCACATTGCCCAGCAGGATGCTTTTGCCGGCTTCAATTGTGTTATCAAAAGGAGATTCCCGGTCAATTTTTGTTGTTTCAATTTTTGAAATGTGCATCAAAATGATGCTTGGATTTTTATTCATTCGGTGGTGGGGGCTGCCTGGGTTGGCTTGGTCAGTAGTCTTAGCGTTTTGGGTGGAAAAATTAGGATTGATCGTCGTTTTAAAACGCAAGTACGGTATTGCTGCCCGTGAATGGATCGATTGGAAATGGTATGTAGCTTATGTCGCTCTTTTGACTTCGGTTTTTCTGGTGAGAGCCTTCGTTTTGAGTTAATATTTTTGTTTTCACAAGGAGTTACAAGAGTTGCAGGAGTTTCAAGCGTATCTGAAACACTCCTGTTACTCTTGTAACTCCTTGTGAAATTAAGAAAGGTAAGCAGAAAAAATCCCGAACCTTGGCAGATGGCCAAAATTCGGGATGATGTGTGTAGATCAATAAATAGAACCAGAATGCTTAATCAAGCTGATTTTAAGACCAAGTTGGTGCACTATTAATACAAAGTGCTCAAGGCCGTTTGATCATTTGCATTGAATGGACGGTTGGTGCCGTTGCCAATGCAAGCAAGCATCCAGGAGGCCGCATCAGGGCCTGTAGGTGTGCCTGGAATATGCACGGCGCCAACAGTGCTTGCGCCTTCATTGTAGTAGCCACCTCCGCAACTGTAAGAACGATCCATGTAGTCAGTGTGGCGGAATCCGATACAGTGACCAACTTCGTGTGCAATGATGGATGCCAGGGTATTCGCATTCCAGCTTCCATAAGTGTTGTTAAACAAAATCTGGGAATATGGATTGCCTGTGCTTGTTGGGAAGCCTGCCGAAGCAATATAACCTGCGCCATTCGGCGCTTTTTTGATCACGATGTTTCCACCTGAAGTTACACGGCTGAATGTCAGTTGCAGTCCTTCCGCATTGTAACGAGCGATAGCTGCATCGGTAGCGGCAATAATGCTGGAGGCAACACCAGAAGCAACACGAATTGTTATGTTGCGTGGCAAACCGGTTACAAGTTTAGTCGTGCGGTATTGCTCAACTTCTGCAATGTAAAATGACTGCCAGTCGATCGGTTGATTCAAATCTTCATCAGTTAGGAAAATGTCATTTTCAACGATGTAACCACCTTCCGTAACATAAGCGTCAGTGACGTCAAATCCGAGCGAAGTGATTTTAGCTTTTACTTCTGCCGACAATTCGTTGTTGGTTAACTGTTGAACAGGATCGGTTTTGGAGCATGAATTGAGGCCTGCAATGATCAAGGCAAAAGCGGCCAGAGAGAGAACACGAAGTTTCTTCATAACTAAAGGTTTGGTTTGATTAATGAATAAATGAAGGCATAAATGTATTGATAAGCTTGAATTGTCCAACCTTTGCCTATAAAAAAACTGAAATATTTTTTCAAATTGTCATGATGTTGCGAAAATGGTTAAACCGCAAAATTAAATTTGGCCTATATTTCAAGTTCAATTTGGCCGTTCAATAAGTCATTCACCGTTTCTCTTTTCCGGATTAAATGCGCCTTGCCCTCGTGTATCAGCACTTCGGCGGGTCTTGGCCTGGAATTATAATTGGAGGCCATCATCCAGCCGTATGCCCCGGCATTGTAAAACCCGATAATATCCCCTTCAACCACCTCGGCAATACGGCGGTCGACGGCAAAAGTGTCTGTTTCACAAATATTGCCAACTACATTGTATATCCTGGGTTTAAAGGTTGGTTCGGTGACGTTCACTATTTTGTGATAAGCGCCATAAAACATGGGCCGAATCAAGTGGTTGAGTCCGGTATCCAGTCCGACAAACGCCGTAGAGGTAGTTTGTTTAACCAGTGTACATTTGGCGAATAAGTACCCCGATTCGCTTACCAAAAACTTGCCTGGTTCAACCATCAGCGTGAGCTCCCGGTTATAAGATGCACAAAATTCAGCAAAACGGGCACTCAGTTTTTCACCTAATTCTTCAATGTCTGTTTCAATATCGTCAGGTTTGTAAGGCACTTTGAAGCCGCTCCCAAGATCGATGTATTTCAAATCGGGAAATTTCACAGCCGCATCAAATAAAATTTCTGCGCCGCGCATAAATATGTCCACATCCAAAATGTCGGAACCCGTGTGCATATGCAAGCCTTCCACCGTTAATCCCTGGTTTTCAACGATACGAAGCACGTGGGGCAACTGATGTATGCTGATCCCAAATTTTGAATCGATGTGGCCGACACTGATTTTTTCATTGCCGCCGGCCATCAAATGCGGGTTTATACGAAGGCATATAGGATGGTCTTTATGGTGAAGGCCCCAGTTTTCCAGCATGGGAATCGCATCAACATTGATTTTAATGCCGAGTTGGACAGCTTCTTCAAACTCCTCGGAGCTGGCGAAGTTGGGCGTAAACAAAATGTCATCTACGGAAAAACCGGCGTGCAAGCCAAGTTTTACTTCGTAAATGGATACACAATCCAATCCGGCGCCCAGTTTTTTAAACAACCGAAGTACACTGATATTGCTCAACGCCTTGCATGCGTAGTGCGCTTTGAATTTGGGCCATTTAAATGCGCTCGTCAAACGATGATATTGGCGTTCCATCACTGCGGCATCGTACACATAGAGTGGCGTTCCATATTTTTTGCACAGTTCCAGCGGATCAATACCACCGCTCAATTGGTACTTGTTGTTGATCAGTTCCAAGTTTGGTAAGTTTGTTTTAAAAAAGAACGGCAAAATTAGGGTTTAATGACGACTTAAAGAACGGCGAGGGTGTTAGATGGCAATTGTTCTTACGCCAAAAACCAAAAATGATGCATCTTTGTGGTGAAGCATATTGGCTATCTGAAGGCAATTCCAAATGGATATCGAAGGGATTATCAAACGATTGCGGGAGCAAGACCGCACGGCACAAAAGCAACTGTATGAGCGGTATTCCCCGCTCATGTTCAGTGTTTGCCGTCGTTACCTCCGGTCGAGGGAGGATGCTGAAGAAGCATTGATCAGCGGTTTTTTTAAGGTGTATGCTCAAATTGATGGTTTTAGCAACCTGGGAAGTTTTGAAGGATGGATGCGCCGCATTATGGTTAATGAATGTCTGATGATTCTGCGTCGCAGCCAACCTTTGGTTTTTCCGGGAGAGGAGCATCATTTTCCAGAACAACCAGATAGTTTCAGCATTGAAGCGGATATCTCTGCCCGAGAAATCATGGAATTGCTGGAACAATTGCCACCCGGTTATCGAACGGTTTTTAATTTGTACGTCCTGGAGGGTTTTAAACATCATGAAATTGCTGAAACGCTGGGCATCAGCATCAACACCAGTAAAAGTCAATTGGTGCTTGCCAAGGAAAAACTTCGAAATTTGTTGAAAATCAAAGGATATGTCTGATATTTTTGATTTCTTTAAACAAAACGAGTCGAAGCTCCATGAGCGACCGCCGGAAAAGGTGTGGAAGCAACTGGAAAAGAAACTCGAAAAAAGCCGGCGCCCGAAAAGGCGTGGTATCCAATTTTTACAACTGGGTGTTGTGGCCCTAATTATATTGCTGTTGATATTGATGGCAGTAATGGTGTGGCATTTTTCGCGAAAGTGATGCCGATTCCATCGTTAAGCTGCTTACCTTGTGCCGGTTTTATGAAAAAATGTTCCAATGGCAAAATCCGGCAAAACTCCCCTCAAACAACAAACGCACAGTTCTCAACCAAAACAAACGACTTCTACACCTCAAGGCCCTGTCAAAGACTTGCTTGAGCGCAAGACGCCAGCCACCGATGCAACACTTAAAAAAGTGTTTTGGGGTGCTGCTGTTTTTGGTTTGGTTATGCTGGTGGTTTTATCCCTTGGCTCTGGTATTAATGCCGACGATAAATTCCAGGTTGATTATTCGCAAAAACTAGTGAATTACTATGGCACTTTTGGTAGAGACACAACAGCGCTCAATGTTCCGGAAGGCAACATGCACCTATACGGCGGCTTTTTTGAGGTAGTTACCGGATTTGCCAATAAAGCTTTTGGTTTGCAACCTACTGATCTGGGTTATCATCAGGTGCGACACGCTTCCAGCGCTATACTTGGATGGGTTGCCATGTTGTGCGCGGCATTACTGGCTGGTTTGATTGCCGGCGAACGTGCAGCGATCATCACTTTATTGTTAATGCTTGTTTCCCCTCGTTTTGTCGGCGACTCTTTGATGAATCCCAAAGACATTCCTTTCGCCGCTGGGTATATGATGGCTATTTACAATATGGCAGCCGTTTTTAATAAAATGCCTTCCCCCCGCAGGTGGAACCTGGTAGGAATAGCTGTTGGACTTGGAATTGCCCTGGGTATACGCGCCGGCGGTTTGTTGTCTTTCGCTATTTTCGGATTATTTGCAGGGTTACATTTTTTGCTAAAAAATGGAGGCATGCGTGCTTTTTCCAATGGTCCGGTACTTAAAAAGTATCTCATGGTCACGGTTGGAGCTGCAGCTGCGGGGTATGCTTTCGCCTTGTTGTTCTGGCCGTATGCATTGCAGGCGCCATTTAAAAATCCATTTATCGCATTATCCAAATTTGCAGACTTGGAAGTGCATATTCGAGTACTGTACGATGGCGTGAATATGATGTCGGACAAGACGCCTACTGATTACGCGATTAAATGGATCGCATATACCATACCGGTTTTGGTATTGATCGGGTTTGTTGGCAGTTTGCTTCTTGCGGCTCGTCTGATTCGCCGTTACAACCCATTATGGGTGATCGCTGTGTATTTTGCCGCAATTTTTCCAGTTTTTTATGTGATTTATAAAGACTCCGTGATTCATGACGGTTGGCGCCACTTAACATTCGCTTATCCACCTATTTGTGTGGCGGCGGCGTTGTTCTGGAACGAAATTTTGAATTTATTGCCCCAAAAACAAACCTTAAAGATTGCTGCTTTTGCCATACTCGGACTTGGGATGGCATTGCCGGCCGGTTTTATTGTCACTAACCCGGCTATGCCGTATGTATATTTTAATGAGTTAGCAGGTGGCACTAAAGGCGCATTTGGGAAATATGAAACAGATTATTGGGGTGTCAGTGTACGTCAGGGACTGGAATGGCTGGAACAACAGGGAATCCTGAAGCCAGATATGCCTGAGACCCTGGTAATTGCCACCAACATGTATTACTCTGCCAAACAACTGACGGCCAAATACGGTGATAAAGTGAAGATAAAATACCTCAAATGGGAGAAACGATGCGATGATGCCTGGGACTATGCGCTTTATCCTACCCGTTTTATCGACGGAGGTACGCTGCAAAAAGGTATGTGGCCCCCTGATAACGCAGTTCACGTCGTTACAGCCGGAGGGGCGCCAATCCTCGCAGTATTAAAAGACACAGGTAAAAACTGTGCCCTGGGAATGGCTGCCATGAAACTCAATGACCTGGAAAATGCTGTTGAAAGACTCAAAGCAGAGGTAGCAAATGTACCTGACAATGACCTCGCATGGGCCAACCTGGGTCAGGCTTATCTCAATGCAGGCATGTTGGAAGAAGCAAAGGCAGCCGGAGAAAAGGCGTTGGAAATTGCCCCCGATGATACGCAAGCCAACAACCTCATTGGTTTATATTATATGAGCAAAAACGATGCGGCCCGCGCCAAAGCACAATTCGAATTGGCTATCAAACGTGAGCCATCCAATGCCACAGCATGGTACTTTTTAGCTGATATTGCCCGGCGGAGCGGCGATGCTCAAACGGCGCTGAATGACTTGATGAAAGCCATTCAAATCGCTCCGAATTTTAAACCGGCCTATGAAATGTCGGCGCAGATTTATGAGTCAATAGGCGACAGAGCGCGTGCGCAACAATTCAGATCGGCGATTAAATAACAGGTATGAACTTTAAGTTGCTTTTCCCTACCTTCAGAAACCGTTTCCTGTTCGTTAAATCGCGGTTGAAAAAATATGCACGGACCGAACCCTGGGAAAAAGGGCTGAACCTCGGCACCGGTGAGGGTGATTATGACCGTATGATCGCCGGTTATTGCCAGGAATTGATCGGTTGTGATGTAAATCCGGAAGACCTTGCGCACGCACGTGCGCTCAATGCCGGTGTCATGAACCTTCATTATGAGGTAAATAATGCATTGGCACTCAGCTATTCCGATCAAACGTTCGACCTGATTGTTAGCTGCGAAGTGATCGAACACGTTGGGAAACCGGAAAAAATGGTGTTGGAAATGTACCGTGTACTCAAACCCGGCGGCACCGTGATCATGACATTCCCAAGCAGGGAGTTCCCTTTTACTTACGATCCTGTAAACCGTATTTGGCAAGTTACCCGCGGCGACGGCAGCCGGGAATTTGCTATTTCACAAGGCGCTTACGCCTTCGGTCATGATTACCTGATTGGTTCAAACGACTTTAAAAAATGGGCCTTGAATGCTGGGTTCGAAATTGTTGAATTTCAAGGACTTAGCCGCCATCTGGTTGGTTTGCTGGAGATGTACTGGACGGGCATTGTGCAACGCATTTTTAAAAAGAATGCGGGCAATGTCACCTCGGATACACAAGGCGGTTTGAAGGTGCGACCGGCTTCGACTAAAGACCCGGTGTTGGCTGTTGTCACCGATCTTTTGCTGGCGCTTGATCTGTTACTGTTTGGCTGGACAAACAGAAGCGTTGGAAAAGGGGTGATACTCAGAAAGCCAAATGCTCAATAGCCTTCGGATTTGAAGTCCCAGGTGTCTAGAAAGCCGGTGTGGAAGTCACCATTTTTGAAATAAAGAAGAGGTTCATTCCTTCGGCAACTCATCCTTATAATTCCAGGTATTCAAAAATCCTGTATTAAAATTCCCATCCTTGAAGTCCTGGTTGCGCATCAGACGCTGGTGGAATGGAACGGTTGTTTTGATACCTTCAATCACGAATTCGTCGAGGGCGCGTTCCATTTTTTTGATGGCTTCGTCGCGTGTGCGCGCGCGGCAGATCAACTTGGCGATCATGGAATCGTAAAATGGCGGAATGGTATAGCCTGCATAAACATGGGTGTCAACGCGCACGCCATGCCCTTTAGGGGAGTGAAAATGGTAAATATGACCAGGGCTTGGTCTGAAATCGTTATATGGATCCTCCGCATTGATCCGGCATTCGATGGCATGCATTTCCGGGAAGTAGTTTTTACCGGAAATCGGATGGCCCGCTGCGATCTTGATTTGTTCTTTGATCAGGTCAAAATCGATGACCTCCTCCGTCACGGTATGCTCCACCTGGATGCGTGTGTTCATTTCCATGAAATAGAAGTTGCGGTATTTATCGACCAGGAATTCGATGGTGCCAACGCCTTCATAATTGATGGCCTGGCAAGCTTTGATGGCTGCCGCACCCATTTTTTCGCGCAACTCGGGCGTCATAAAAGGGGAGGGGCTTTCTTCAACGAGTTTTTGGTGCCTGCGCTGGATGGAGCAATCACGTTCTGACAAGTGGCAAGCTTTACCGAATTGGTCGCCGGCTACCTGAATTTCAATGTGGCGTGGTTCTTCAATATATTTTTCCATGTAGATACCGTCGTTGGTGAAAGCTGCTTTGGCTTCCCGACGAGCTGTATCCCATTGATTTTCAAACTCATCGTCGTTCCAAACGATGCGCATACCTTTCCCGCCGCCGCCTGCGGTAGCTTTTAAAATTACGGGATAACCAATTTCCTTTGCCAGTTTCATTCCTTCTTTAACATCGGTGAGCAAACCTTCTGTGCCGGGTACACAGGGAACACCTGCTTTAAGCATGGTAACTTTGGCGCTGATTTTGTCTCCCATCGACCGGATCTGTTCTGGTGTAGGGCCGATGAATTTAACATCGTACAAACGGCACAACTCTGCAAATTCTGCATTCTCCGATAAAAAGCCATAACCAGGATGAATCGCATCTGAATTGGTGATTTCCACAGCTGAAAGGATGCTTTTCATATTCAGGTAACTATCCACAGATGCTGCCGGGCCTATGCAAACTGCTTCATCGGCAAATTTTACAGGCAGGCTGTCTCTGTCAGCTTCTGAATAAACAGCTACGGTTTTGATGCCCATTTCTTTGCAGGTACGGATAATCCTGAGGGCTATTTCTCCTCTGTTGGCAATGAGTATTTTATTAAACATTTTCCCGATTTGTATTTGAATTTGTTTGATCCAGGTAGCGTCGGAGTGTGGGGCGTTTAGCTTGGATCAACGAGGAACATAGGTTTGCCGAAATCAACGGATGCGCCGTCCTCGATCAGTATTTTGACGATACGGCCCTTTACATCGGCTTCGATTTCATTAAAAAGTTTCATTGCTTCAATGATACAAACCTTTGTTTTTGTATCAACCATGTCGCCAACTTCTACAAATGGATCTTTGTCTTTGGCAGGACGCCGGTAAAATACGCCGATCATGGGTGCTTTGATGACCAGGTATTTTGATTCGTCGGAAGCTGTAGGGGTTGCATCTGCAGTTTTAGCCGGCGCATCAGTTGCCGGTGCGGCAACGGGTTGGGCAGCAATAACCTGCTGCACGGGCGCCATGGTCGGAACCGGGGCGGTTTGGACAACTACCGGGACAGGCGCCCCGTCGCCAGAGCCTTGCCGGACAACAAGTTTGAAATCACTGGTTTTATAAATGAATTCAGAAAGTTTATGTTGACTAACCAGTTTGATGATGTCTTTAATTTGATTCACATCCAGGCTCATAATTGTTCAGTTTTAACGAAAGTGTAAGAAAGAAGAATCAAGTGTAAAGGAAAGTGTTTCGCGCTAATCCGACTAATGTTTTTTCCAAAAAAATAAGGGGCAAACAGCATGTCATTGCTTTTTGCCCCTCATTTACCGGCAGCGCATTATTTTTTAACGCGTTCCATGTACTCTCCGGTACTTGTATCAATTTTGATCAGGTCGCCCTCCTCGCAAAACAAAGGTACGCGCACTTCTGCGCCTGTTTCGACGGTAGCGGGTTTTAATGTGTTGGTAGCGGTATCTCCACGAACACCTGGTTCTGCATAAGTAATTTGCAAAACGACGGTTTGTGGAATTTCAACAGACAAAATAGAGTCATTGCCTGAGTGGTATAGCACATCTACCAAGTCGCCTTCCTTGAGAAAACGGCCATTGTCAACCATGTCGTCGTTGATTGAGATTTGGTCGTAAGTTTCCTGGTTCATCAGCGCAAAACCGCCTTCTTCTTTGTACAGGTATTGAAACTTACGGCGCTCCACGCGTACTTCCGTGATGGTGTGACCGCTTTGAAAAGTGTGTTCGATCACTTTGCCGCTGGTGCTGCTTTTCAACTTCGTCCAAACTTTGCCGCTGCCGCGACCAACCTGGAATTTTGAAAAGTCGATCACCCGGTAAATGTCGTTGTTCAGTTCGATGCAAAGGCCGTTGCGGATATCTGCCGTTGTAGCCATGTTTTTTTAAATAAGAGTTGTGATGGATTTGAAAAATGCCTTAAAAACCGCGGTTGCGGAAAAGGCGCGCAAAGGTAAGTCTATTTTTCGATTATTCGATTGATCCGATTGTTTCGATTTTAAAATTGAACTAAAGTCACTCACAATCGAATCAATCGGATCAATCGATCATTCGAAACAATCAATAGGCCCATTTCAGGTAAACAGCACCCCAAGTAAAGCCGCCTCCGAAAGCTGTCAGGATAATATTGTCGCCTTTTTTGAGTTTGGATTCGTAGTCCCACAGACAGAGCGGCAGGGTCGCGGCTGTGGTATTTCCGTATTTATCGATATTCAGCATTACTTTTTCCATGGGGCAATTCATGTGTTCGGCTACCGAAGTAATAATGCGCATATTTGCCTGATGCGGAACCACCCACTGCACGTCATCGATGGTAAGGTGGTTTCGGCGCATGACTTCTTCACAGGTACCTGTCATACCTTTTACGGCATGAACAAAAACGCGTTTCCCGTCCTGCCAGGCATAATGTTCTCTGGCCATGACGGTTTCCAGAGATGCAGGTTTAAGCGATCCGCCGGCTTTCATATGCAAAAGTTCTCTTCCTGAACCATCTCCGCGAAGGATAAAATCCTGGATGCCGGTTCCATCTTTGCGTGGTTCAAGCAATACAGCTGCAGCGCCGTCGCCAAAAATGACACAGGTGTTGCGATCGGTATAGTCAATGATCGACGACATCATGTCGGCGCCTACGACCACCACTTTTTTGTAAGTTTCATTTTGGACGAACTGTGCGCCGGTTGATAAAGCATATAAAAAGCCGGAACATGCCGCATTGATATCGAAGCCAAAAGCGTTTTTGGCCCCTATTTTATCGCACACGGTATTAGCGGTATCGGGGAATACCATATCGGCTGTGACGGTAGCTACAATCAACAGGTCAATTTCGCCGGGTTTGTGGCCTGTTTTTTCTAATAGTCCTTTTACGGCTTCTGCAGCCATGTCGGAAGTAGCCCAGTTTGGTGTTTTGAGTATCCTTCGTTCTTTGATCCCTGTTCTGGAAACAATCCACTCATCGCTGGTTTCCACCATTTTTTCCAGATCGAGGTTGGTGAGTTTCGTTTCGGGTAACCAACCGTGTACACCGGTGATGGCTGCTCTGATTTTAGTTGGCATGCGACCAATTTTGGATAGGTTAAGAATTTTCCATTTTTGGGGACGCAAAGGTAGGTATCCGGCGGTTATTTGATGCTTAATACATCAGCCATTGTAAAAACTCCTTTTTTGCCTGCCAGCCAACGAGCGGCCGTCAGCGCTCCCAAAGCAAAACCTTCACGCGTATGTGCCTGATGTTCAATAGTAATAGCGTCCACAGGACTCTGCCATTTGATGATATGGGTTCCGGGAACTTCTCCTTCCCGTATCGCATAAATCGGAATGTTGGGTCCATCGTGATTTGACGAATCGCCTGCCAGGAAATGGCCGGAATAATCAGGATGATGTGCAATCAGATCGTTTGCCAGCGTAATGGCCGTCCCGCTTGGCGCATCTAATTTGTGGATATGGTGAATTTCTGTCAATGACGGGATATATTGAGGTTGAGTCGCCAGGAGCTTTGTCAGGTACTTGTTCAGGGCAAAAAACAAATTCACTCCAATGCTGAAATTGGAGGCCCAGATCATGGCGCTGTTCTGTTCGCGGCAAATTTGATGCGCTGCCGCCAATTGTTGCGTCCAGCCTGTCGTAC
Organism: Saprospiraceae bacterium; assembly: GCA_016787465.1. Taxonomy (GTDB): domain Bacteria; phylum Bacteroidota; class Bacteroidia; order Chitinophagales; family Saprospiraceae; genus M3007. The sequence goes on from JAEUUR010000052.1 coordinate 29,259, forward strand.
CGCTCACAACCGGAACGCCGGCATTCAGGCACGCTTGCACATTGTCAAAAGCGGCTTCCGGCCGGCTGAATTCAATCACAACATCTGCAAGCCTGAGTGTTTCTGGCGTTCTTTCCTGCAAATTCTTGCTGCCGATGCGCCAAATTATTTCCACATCCTGACCTACAGCTATTTTTTCAATAGCATGTCCCATTTTACCGTATCCCAGTAATCCGATCTTCAACATGGTTTTTATTGAACCTTCACCAATTTAATAACTTCTATTTGTTTTTCTGCATTTTCAATCCGTCCAAAATAAATTCCGGGGGCCAGGTTTGCGCCAAAAATAATGCTTCCGCCTTCGGCCGCCAAGGGATGGATCTCTTCCACTTTGCCGTTTGCATTGAATACCACAAATCGTGCATCAGGTTTGGTATGTCCATAACTCAACTGGCTGCTTCCGGCAAAAGGGTTTACAGCGGAAAAGGAACCAGATTCAAGGCGTAATACATCCCTTTCGTTTTTCTCAGGCCTGTGAAACAGGTTCGATAACATCATCGTCACGGATTGATCAGCGGTGATCAATTGGGCTTGCTGAGTGGCTGCGCCAAAGTCAGGATGACTGGCAACTAAATCAAAAATGCCGTTGTCGACGCCGGAAAAACTAAAGGCACCATCGATATCAGTGGTTGTATTTGCAATGGTTTGTTGACCATACAAATTGATTTGAGCACCCTGAATAGGCATGTTATTCAACGAATTCAATACGGTACCGCTGATGGTGTAGTTTCCGCCGGCATACAAGCCTACGCTGAGTTCTACCACTTCTCCGGCAACAAAAAGCACTGTTGATTCAAAGCTTTGATAGCCGGCTTTGCTGATTTTGACTTTGTAATAACCAGATTCTACTTGCCCGATTTTGTAAATGCCTGTATTTTTAGAAGTTCCCTGTACCAGCGGGCTGGAGCCCAGGATTTCAATGGTTGCATTATTTATGGCATTGCCAGAGAGGGCATCCGTGATTTTTCCTTCGAGGTAACACGCCCTTTTATAGGTGGGGGTAATCACCCACATTTCACCATAACCGGTAGCTGTGCCATTGATGTTGGACGCGATGATGTTTCCCGAAGGGAAATATGGATAAACACCCCAACATCC
>JAEUUR010000119.1 GCA_016787465.1 Saprospiraceae bacterium
CCTATACTGATCGATTGTATTATAACCCATTCAATAATGCCATTTTTGCAAATCATAGTCAGGGTGGCTCAAGCGGTCTGATTCGCTCCTTGGATTTTGGACAAAATTGGCAGTTCAACTCCACGGCGACCATCCAGGCTATGACCTTTCACCCTTCGGGTGTGATACTCGCTACCAACAATTTTACCATTTTTAGATCCATCGACGGCGGGATACAATGGAATAATACGGCGCTGGATGGGGTTATATCAATCGACAATTTATGGACCTCGCCCGATGGATTGAATTATGTAATTGGTACGAAAAATTTTTCAACCTATATCCTGTTCAGTTCCGAAGATGCAGGCCAGACCTGGGTGGAATTAGGGGAGCTTCCAACTCTTGACTTTGATTATGAATTGGCATTTTCGTCCAATGGTTATATTTTTCTTTCCGATAACAATCAGGTATTCGGTTCCTTCAATCGTGGTGAAACTTGGCAATCGTTACCTTTATTCAAGGAGGAAGATCCAATTAGCTTTATTTACAAAAACCGCCTGAGCATCACCCCTGAGCAAAGGTTGTATGTTACTTCTCAGGAACTGCACCATTACATGTCGAAAGAGCCGGTCATGAACGGTGCTCTTGTAGAAGGGCATATCAAAGTCGATTCCGACGCAGATTGCTCAACGGAGGATAGCCAAGCCCCTTTTAAAAATGTGGTGATTGAAGCAAAGGGTACGAATTATTCCTATTACACCAATACCGACGATCAAGGCAAATATTTGTTTTTCGTCGACACAGGTGCTTACGAAGTAAAACCAAAGGTGCCGAATCAATTGTGGTGGAGTTTCTGCGACACCGCCCAATTAACCGTCTTGACGGAATTATTCGAACACGATACGCTCGATTTCGCGGCTCTGGCTCTAGTCGATTGCCCATTAATCTCTGTGGATCTGGGCCTAAATACGTTGCGTCGCTGCTTTAACAATGAGGTATTTGTGCAATATTGCAATCAGGGCACACAACCTGCCGACAGCGCTTGGGTGGATGTCATGCTCGACCCGTTCCTCTCTTTCATGGGTTCTTCTCAATTGCACACAGAACTTAACAATAATACCGTTCGGTTTTTCGTCGGCGATGTGCCCAGCGGCGATTGCGGGCAATTTCAACTGACAGTGTATGTGAATTGCGACTCGACGGTATTGGGGCAAACGCATTGCATCACCGCGCACGGATTTCCGGATACGATTTGTTTTTCAACCCCCAACTGGAGCGGCGCTGAAATTCAGGCAAGCGTAGCTTGTCAGGATACCGCGGTTTTGTTCAAATTGCAGAATGTGGGCGATGCGCAGTCACAAATCCTGGATTATATCATTATTGAAGACGATGTGGTCATGTTCCAGGGTAGTCAAAATTACACCCCGGATGAGTTTCTGGAAATCCCCATTTCAGCAAACGGCCACACCTACCGCATCGAATCGGAACAGGAGCCTGGCCATCCGTTTTCTACGCTGGCGCTTGCGTTTCAGGAAGGATGTGGCGGTTACGAATCGCTGGGCTTTATCAACCATTTTACCGTCAACGGCCGCACCCCTTCGTGGCATACGATATGCGAGGAGAATACAGGCTCCTACGATCCCAATGATAAACACGGCTACCCAACCGGCGTCGGGGAGGATCACAGAATCCTTCCCGGACAGTCGGTAGAATACCAAATCCGGTTCCAAAATACAGGCACAGATACGGCATTGACCGTAGTGATCCGCGATACACTTTCCTTTTTGCTCGACCCTGCTACGCTGACCATGGGCGTTTCTTCACACAATTACACCTGGCAGTTGGAAGGCGCCGGAATACTTATAATTACATTTAACAACATCAATTTGCCGGACAGCAATGCCAACTGGGAAAAT
>JAEUUR010000133.1 GCA_016787465.1 Saprospiraceae bacterium
ATAATCAGGTTTGATATTTTTTACAAAATAAAGGATTTTTAAGGCGGAAAGCAAACAGTCCTCAATTTATCGCTTTTGTCAAAGACGTCAAGCACCTTATCCGGGCAGCCCTTACGAAACAGACCTCTTGTTTTTTCACCTCAGCCAAACCGGTCATTCAAAACACTTCGGCAAAATCCCATGCTTTTCCCAAAATCCTCCATTCCCTGCCTCGCTGCCCCGCTTGAACTTTGCAGCAAAAAATAGCATCAAGGTTATGGACACGAACATTCAAAATTACATCCGCCGCACCGCTGAAATGGACTGGGCGCCACTCGCCGAACTGGGCGTAGACACAAAGGACATCTTCGTCAAAGCGCTCCGCCGCAATGCCGACGGACGACCGCCGACGATATTGCTCAAATTTGAGGCGGGCGCTTCGTACCCCTACCACAACCACCCCGCCGGGGAGGAGCTTTTCGTCATGGAAGGCTCCTGCATCATCGAAGGGGCGACACTCCGGGCAGGCGATTACCTCTACACGCCGCCGAATTTTCGGCATTCGGTGCGCACGGATACGGGCTGTGTATTGCTTTTCATGGTACCGGAGGAGGTGGAAATTTTAGGGTAAATTTGCCGCATGATCGAACTTTTTCCACTCGAAAATTACCCTGCCCTGCGTTCGTCCCGACGGGTACTGCGCTACGTGGTGGTCTGGTGTGCCTCCGGAGAAATTTCATTGCAAATAGATGAAAATCAATATGTCCTGCGATCTGACGAGGTCGTGACCATTACTTCCGGGCAGGTGCATTTTTTACAAAAAGAAGAAAACGCAGTAGGCTGGGCACTCGAATTCTCACTCGATTTCTTTTGTAAGTACGATACCGACATCGAATTGATTTTCCACAACGGGCTGTTCTGCCATTTTGCCCAAAATGAGGTTATCCCTGTACACGACCGACAGACCGTGAACAACATTTTTTTCAAAAAACATATGGGTGTTTCGCCGAAGGCGTGGAGGGGAATTGAAACATCCTCTAAACCAGGCGGCTTGGGCGCATGAAACGATTGCCTGGCGGCAAAAAACTGTTCGGCAACATGGGTTTGGTGCGGGAAGTGCGGCTCCATGCTTTCGAGGTGGCGAAATTGCCGATGTGAGTATTTTTCAAGGTGAGGAACACCGCCCGCACACCAACGGCGAGGTCTTTTCAACCTGCTCTTCGAGCCAAGAGATACGGCGCACACGGGCGACGCCCAACACGGCAAGGGGGCTTGCCCTGTTCTCTTTCCCGTTGACGGCTTTGTGGTCGAACAAGTCGCTGATGTAGTTTTCCAACCAATGAAAACCGACCGAGTTGGGGTCTTTCGGGCTGCCGCCGGGGTAACGGAGCGATGCGGCAATGAGGCAGTCTGCCCGGTCTTCATGCCAGCTTTTGAGAGGCAAATGGAAATTGCCGATTCTAGGCGCACTTTTCATAGGTGGCAACCAGCGTTTCCGGGAGTTGGAATGCAGGTGGCGGGCATCAGGCCCAAAATGCTTTGGAAGGAATTACAGGATTTGGAAACGAACTGACTCATCATACGCAGACGCGATTGGTTTTACGGGAGGCTAACCAATTCTTTAATTCTTTTTCAAATAAGTCCCGTAGTTCAAAATCGCAACGGTTTCCCTGCTTGTCTTTGTACATGAAGTTACAAGGTAAAATCATTTTCTTTCCTTCACCCTGTCCACCAAATAATAAACCAGCGGCACCAAATACACGGTCAAAATGAGTGAAGAAAGCAGCCCCCCTATAATGACCCATGCCAAGCCGTTTTTCCATTCACTGGCTGTACCTTTTGCAAGCGCTATGGGCAACATGCCGATTGCCATTGCCATCGTCGTCATCAAAATCGGGCGCATACGTTCCTTACCTGCTTGTATTAATGCTGCCCGATAATGCATGCCTTCGGCTTTGAGCTGGTTGGTAAAGTCCACAATCAAAATGGCATTTTTCGTCACCAAACCCATCAGCATGATAAGCCCCAAAAGTGCGAATAAACTTAAATTGCTGAGCGACAGATTTAAAGCCAAAAAAGCCCCGATCGCAGCCACCGGAATCGAAAACAGAGCCACAAACGGATACACGAAACTATCGTACAATGCAACCATGATCAGGTAAATCAACAAAAATGAAATCGCCAAAACCCCGCCCAATGCTCCGAAACTGTCGTTTTGCCGCTTAATGTCGCTTCCCCAGGTCAGGCTCATACCTTCAGGCAATGGATTGTTTTTCAGGTAAGCCACCACATCGTCGGCCACCGTTCCGGAAGGCCTTCCCAGCGCATCAGCAGTGAGCGTCACGGCGGGCTGTCGGTCTTTGCGCTCCAAAAGTGATGGAGTGTAGCCTTTTACAACTTTGGCAAATTGCGCCACTTGAACGGGTATGCCCATCGGATTGAGGATATTCAATCGGTTCACATCCTCATAATTACGGCGATCAAAATCAGCCAGCCAAATCCTGACGGGGTACTCTGTTCCGTTTTCCGTGAGGCCCGCATCCTCGTTTCCAGTAAATGCAGTGCGCAGGTTTTGCCCAATTAAGGCGGTGCTCAAGCCCAGTCGTTGCATCCTGTCTTTGTCGGGCAAAACCTGATATTCGGGGCTGCCTTCTTCAACCGACAACTGTACATTGTCGGCGCCCGGAATGCTTTTCACCACTTCTTTAAGCATATTGCCCATTTGTATCACTTGCTTTAAATCGCTTCCGCTTAACGTCATTTCCACGGGTGCAGAACGGGGTACCAGGCCCAATGGCGCCATTGAAAATCGTATATGGGGATATTGTTTTTGCAAATCCTGACGAAGCCGCAACATGAATTCTTCCGTTCGTAAGTTTTGTAACGCTTTTTTATCTTTCAACTGCACCGTATATTCAGTTTTGTAAGGTAAGCCAACACCCAGGCTACCGATGCCCGTGCTTGGTCCGCCTACATTGCTGAACAGGGTTTTTACCTCTGGTTGATCCAAAATGTGCTCTTCAATTTGTTTCGAAATAGAATCATTTAGTTGGATTGCCGTTTTTTTGTCAAATTCCAACCCAAAACGGAATTTCCCTTGATCACCCGTCGATATCAACTCCTTGCCGATGATACCCTGTTTCATCACGCCCAATGTCAAGGCAAAAAGTGCCAGTACAATACCCCCAAAAACCAACTTATGGCTCAACACCCAATCCAACTGTCGACCATACCATTCGATAAATCGGTGTAATGCTTTTTCAAATCTAATCAAAAAACGATTTAAAAAATTGGTCGGTTGCAAATCCTCTTTTTTGCCGATGCGGGAAGCAAGCCAAGGCGTGAGCGTAAACCCGGCCAACAAACTGGTAAGCGTAGATGTGATAACCACTACCGAAAACTGCTTGAGCATATCCGCCACAAATACTTGCAAAAACAAAATGGGCAGGAATACCACTACGTCGACCAGCGTGATAGACAACGCCGAGAATCCAATTTCCATCCTTCCGTCAAAAGAAGCTTTTCGTTTCTCTTTACCCATGTCCAAGTGCCGTTGAATATTTTCCAGAACAACTACCGCATCGTCAACGAGAATTCCGATAATGAGCGACATCGCTAAAAGCGTCATCAAATTGAGGGTATAATTGAGTATCCACATCATCGCAAATGCCGTGACCAAAGAAGTCGGAATTGCAACAAGCACAATCAGAGAATTTCTAAAACTACGCAAAAACAGTAGCATCACCAAGGACACTAAAATAACTGCCAAAATCAGATCCACCACCACACTATCCACGGCTGAAATTGTGTTATCAGTACTGTCGTCCGCAATGGTGAACTTAACCCGTTGCTGGACATTTTGCTTTTCTATTTTTTCAAATGCGCCTCTCACTGCTTTTGAGACGTTTACTGCGTTGGCGTCGCCTTGTTTTTTTAGTAAAAGCCCAATGCCGTTTTTGCCGTTGAAACGGCTAACTGAAACCACCTCACGAATACCGTCGGCCACTTCCGCAACATCTTTCAAATAAATTGGGCTATTGGGCATCGGCATGGCAATTTGTACACTGCGTAATTGGTCAAGCGCATTGAATTTACCTACTAATCGCACCGAATTGGTTTCGGCATCAGTTTGCACATTTCCCGCAGGTAAATCTAAACCTGCACGATTAATAGCTTCCACCACTTGTAACATGGAAACCCTATAGTGTTTTAGTTTTTCCTGATCGATTTTTACCTGAATTTCCCGCTTTTCACCACCCAAGAGTGTGATTTCTGCCACGCCTTTTAATTGCTGGATCTGCGGTAAGTATTCGTCCTGCATTTTTTGATAAAAAACGGTGGCCGGCAAATCACTCGTAGCGCTCACCGATATGATAGGCAGGTCATTGGGTGAAACCTTACTCATCACTGGACTTAAAATATCGGCGGGTAAGTCCTTCCGGATATTGTCAATGTAGCGTTGGGCATCTTGCATCGCCTGGTCAAGGTCGACGCCGTAATTCAGGTTGGCGATGATAACCGATGCATTGGGCAACGATTTGGTAACCAAATAATCCACCCCTTCAAGGTTAGACAAGGCATCTTCGATTTTACGGGAAACAGAGGTTTCCACTTCATCGGGCGATGCACCAGGATAGCCCGTGCGCACAACGACAACGGGCTGGTTAAAATCGGGCATCAATTCGTAACTCAAATTTTTGTACCCGATGATTCCAAGCAACGCAAACACACTGAACAAAACGATGATCAACGAAGGTCGATTGATGGATATTTCCGTAATATTCATAGCCGGTTAATTTTTGACGGTTAATTCAATTTTTCCAAACATCCCCGCCCGCAGCACGTGGTTCGAAATATTATTAACCGTGAATTGAATGGAAAAACTGTTGCCTACATTGGTTTTGTTTGCAACCAGGCTGATCTTGCCTATCATTTTTTTATCAGGAAACACATCGGCGACAATTTCATGGCTGTCTCCGATTTTGAAATATTTCAAATCATTTTCAGCTACGTTTATCGTGAATTTCATTGAGCTGATCTCAAGTAGGTGCAAAAGCGGCACACCAGGGGAAGCAAAACCGCCTACCTCATTTAATTTGGCAAAAACAACTCCACTAAACGGGGCTTTAATGGTTGTTTTATTGATTTGTTCCTGAATGGTCGCCTTTTGAACCTGGGCGGATTTTAGTCCCAATTGGGCTTTTTCCAACTGAACACCCTGCACGGCATCGGCTTTTGCCAGAATGGAATAACGGGTTACATCGGCAGTCAAACCTTCAATTTGAATGTCCACCGATTGCAATTGCAATTGTAAAAGCGCATCGTCCAATTGCACGAGTTTTTGACCTTTGATCACAACGCTGCCCGCATCTACGGTGATCACGTTGATTTTGCCTTGTGTTTCTGCGCTGATTTTTGTTTCTCGAAACGGTTCAAAGGTACCCGTGAAAACCAGGTTGCCTTCATCGTTTGAGTCAATTGGCAATGCGGTTATGCCGGCTAAAGGAGGTATTTCTGTTGGGGTGTGATGATAGACCCGTTGTTCGGCAATGGTTTTGTTCTTTTTTAATTTGAGTGCAATCCCGCCAAAAATGGCAACCAGAATGACGGTGGGTATCAGGTAGGAATATATCCTTTTCATTGTTTCAATTTTTAATTCTTAATTCTTAATTCTTAATTTTTAATTGAACCAGATGCTTTTTTCAGTTCCAAATCGGCTTTCAAATACTCGACAAGCGCATTGAGGTAATTGGTTTGCGCTTCTCGCAAAGCATTGTCAGCCAATAAAATATCGGCAATGGTCGCCGTGCCTTGTTGCTGTTGCACGAGCGTTTGCCGATAGACCGAATTGGCGAGATTGATCTGTTGCTGCATGGTGGGAATATTTTGTTGAGCTACTTTTTTCAGCACAACAGCATTGGCGATTTGAAGGTCGTTTTGCGCCTGAACATGTTCGAATTGCAAGCGATTACTCGTTATTTCGGCCTCTTTTTGTGCGATTTTATAACGGGTAGTTTTGTTCCAAATCGGATAGGATGCTTGTACGCCGAGGAATCCAATGGGAAATATTTTGAAGAAGGGGTCGGGCTGTTCGAGATAGCCGAAACCCGTCAAACCGTAATTGGCAACAGCGGTAACGGTCGGCAATTTTGATTGTTTCAACGCTTTCAAGTCGTTTGTTAAAAGGCGGTTTTGCAATTGCGCCATGCGGACATCTACCGAAGGCAAGACGGCATAATTCTCCTCACTTCCAGTTTCCATTTCGTTGGAAATATTGACAGGCGAATTCAAATCCCTGCCCATGAAAAAGTTCAGGCCGTTGAGTACCTGCGCCAGTTTGCCCTCTATTTGCGAACGTTGGGACTGCAATTGCGCTTTTTGCAGTTCAATTTTGCTCACATCCGTTCCTATTGCCAGTGCCTGTGTCCGCAGCAATTGTATGTTGTTTATAAGTTGCTGAACATTGACCAGGTTACTGTCCACGAAAAGTAATTGGCGCTGCAACAGTTGCGCGTTGTAATACAAGTTGGTTGCCTCAAAAATGACCTGTTCTTCGCTTTTTTCAACTTGCAAATCGCCCATTTCCGCAGCCAATTCCGCCCCTTTTATGCCCGTCTTTATTTGCGGATGGTAAAGCGGCATCGCCACTTGTACGTTTGCGTCGAGGTTGTGCGGCACACCGAATTGCGCCTCTTTGAACTGCCATTCCGGCGCCGTCGGATTAAAAGTGGACAAAGGCAATAGCTGATAAGGCAGGTTGGTGAAATACTTATAATTCGCCGATGCCGACACCTTAGGCCAGAGATTCGATTGCGCTTCCTGTTGCCGAAATCGGCCCAGTTGCAGGTTGTTTCTGGCTACTTGCAGGTTTCTGTTGTTGGACAATGCCGCTTCGGTACATTGCTGCAAAGTCATCGTTTGCGCTTGCAGCGTAACCGTGCTGTTACTCACAAGGGCAAGCCAAAACAAGAGAATCCAAAAGTGAATATTCACTAACTTCATTGGACAAATTTTTTACTTGAAAAGCAATAATTGACTGGGTTGCACACCCTTTACCCAATGTTTTACGAAGGGTTCAATTTGAATGTAATCGCCGGTTAAAAGCAGTTGCTTAAGCCCATTTTCATTTTCAAAAACCACTTCGCCTGATACACACATGAGCAATGCAGGCGCCTTTGTAATGTGCTCTGTCAGCTGGGCATTTTCCAAAATTTGAAGGGCGGTTATGTTGCCTTCTGAGGCTTTAAAAAGCGGCTTTGCACTTACACCTTTTTGAGGTTCGTGCAGTTCGTTGATGTTCATTGAAAATGACTTTGATAGATTTTGAAAGATTGTTCGAGTTGAGTGATAATGGATTTTGCAAAATTTTCGTCTGCTGCATCTTCTAATTTGGAAATCAATTCTATATGTGGATGCAGCCATTTGTGCAACTCTTCGTGACTTTCGCCCTTCATGGTACAGCTCTTGATTAATTGGTCGTTTTGGGCTTTCAGGTCTGCTGCCAATTTTTTGTAGTCTGTCCCATTTTGCGCCAGGAAATCATCGAGCAACTGATTGCCCTTTTCGATATGCGGTTTCATTTCGGCGTTGACCGTCCATTTTTCACCGTTGTTCAGTTTTAGGTTGCCCGTTGGGGCGGAATGGCACGCCGCTAAAAATAGCAGCGTCGAAAAAGCAAAAATCAATTTTTGCATGGTTGTATGATTTTGAGCATGTTAGACATTAAATAATTTCCCCTTTCAGAAATATCAAACTGGAAATTAGCAATACGCCATTTGAACATTAGCAAACGGAACGAGCCCATAATGATGTGCGTCAATTCTTCCGTTGGTATGGCGTTGGAAAAAAATCCCTGCTGCTGTCCTTCCATAATGACGGGCAACAAGTGCTTCATTTTTACCTGCATGATGCGGAAAATGGAGGCATTGATCGTCTGACTGGCTTCCATCAACCCGTCCGAAAAAACAGCTACAATGAAATGCGGGTTTTTGGAAAAAAAAGTGAACTGGTCGTTGAAAACAGCTTCGAGGTTTTCTTTCGCATTCCTATGGTTGGAAACAACCTTTTGCAACCTTTCGTCCATATTTTCTGCCAAAAAGCCCAGCATGGCAATGATAATTGCCTCCTTGCTGTCGAAATGTCGATATACTGCACTTTCAGCAAAGCCCATTTCCTTTGCCAGGTTTTTGATGGTCAGTCCGCCCACGCCGTCATTAGAGAGTATTTTACCGGCCGCCTGAATGATTTCAAATTGACGACTGGATATGGATTTTGCTATCATAGTTGTTATTTTTTTAGAAAGGCAGAATACATCCACACCATTTTTTCTTGCAAACGGATATAGTCACTCATCAGGGCATTGGTGCCTTCGTCGCCTGCTTCAGTAGCAAGGTTTAAAATTTCTCGTTGCAGGATTATGACCGTTTGGAACGCCTGCAAAACCTGGCTTACCGCCTCCATACCATCGGAAATTCTTTCGCTTTCTTTGATGGATGCATTTTTGGCGTACATTGAGTAGTTGTGCTCAGGGGCATAGCCAAGTGTGAGTATACGTTCTGCGACTTCATCAATTTTCAATAACAGGTCGTTGTACAATTCTTCAAATTTCAGATGCAACTCAAAAAATTTTTCGCCTTTGATATTCCAGTGAAAGCCCCGTGCATTTTGGTAAAAAATAGAATAATTAGCCAAGAGCATGTTGAGTTTTTCAGCCAAAGTTTTGCTTTGGGCTTCGTTCAAACCAATTGCCGTTAATTTTTTCATTGTTTAAAAGGTTTAATTTTGATAAAAGAAATGCCAAGCCAAACTACCGAAACCGTCATGGCAATGGCGCCAAGAAGTACAAGCGCTGGCGGCAAGCCAAAATAGACTTCCGACAAAATGCCAATCGGCATCAAAAGCCCGGTGAGTGCCAGCCATGAAATGGTTTTGACATTTTTCAATTGTAGTTCAAATCGCAAAAGCAGGTAGCCAATCAGGATATTGAGAAAGGCAAACAGGTTGCCGTGCACGTGGGCTAGTCGGGATTCGAAGTGCTTGCCAAGTGAATAACTGTTCACCCACGCCTCTTTGTCGGGGGCGAAATCCCGCAAATAAATCAGCAAAAAACCGTAAGCCATAAAGAAACCCATGGTCAGGAAGCCAATCGCGATGTTGTTTTTACCGGTCATTTTTTTTAAGATTTTCAGCGTTTAACTCTTTTATTGCTACAAAGGTAATCTAGTTTGTGAATATTCACTAACATTTATTGTTAATGAAACGCAATTATTTTGATACAAGGTAGTTTAGGGCTAATTAACGACGTTTCCGGTTGTTTTTTCAGCCGAACCTCCCATCCCGAACCTTGGTAAACAACCAAAATTCGGGATTTCTTTACCATGATTTACATTCAACTCAATATCACCACCTTCTTCGCCAAAAAACGACCACCGGAAGATTCAAAATTCAAGAAATATACACCGGCTACCAGTCCCTCCCGGACAAATGAATAATGGTGCGCACCTTGCATTAATCTTTCATTCGCCAATATGGAGCGTACCAAAATGCCTCGATCATCATACAGCCCGATACTCATTGTGGCTGCGTCGGGTAGTTCAAAGGCGATTTGAGTGTTAGTCGTCATTGGGTTGGGCGATACCTTCACCTTCCATTCGGGCATCAACTCGTTGGTGGCTGTTGCACCGCCCAGGTTGGTAATCATCCGCACTTTTTTGCTCCCAAAATCCGACACATACAAGGTGTCGCCGGTAGAAGATGGCCGGATGCCATTGGGCCGGTTAAACTTGGCTACGGAAGCGTCGCCGTCGACGGAGCCGATGGTAGAACCAAGCCACACGGTGTAATTACCCTGGAGGTCAATTTTGTAAATCTTGTGCGCCTGCATGGCGGTGGCATAAAGGGAGCCGTTGGCGTAAGCAAGAAACCCGATGTATTGTCCCAAAGGAGGTTGTGTGAAAAAGGTGAGTTGCCCATCGGGCGTCAATTTGAAAATTTTGCGGTCGCTGAAGTTGGCGATGTACAGGTTCATACTATCGTCGTAACACAGCCCTACCGGCCCGTTAAACTCCGGGTGGTTGAGGAATGAACTTACGGAACCATCAGGTGCGATTTTCCAAATGGTGTTTGTACTGCTGTAGCTGGTCACAATTAGCGTATCGCTGTTTTTTTCCCGAATCATGCCGGATGGCCCTTGCAACGAATCAACAAATACCTCTTTGCTGCCGTCGGGAAAAATTTTGTAGAGTTTGTTGCCTGTGTTGTCGGCCATGATCAGGATACCGTCGTCTGTGAAGGCCAAGCCATTTGGGCTGCCGAATCCGCTCGCAAAAACGCTTTCAACACCATCCGGCGTCATTTTGTACACTTTGGCACCTACATAATTAGAGCCATATAGATTGCCTGCGGCATCGAACAGGATGTCGTCATCAATTTTAGAAGCACTGGTTGTAATGGTAGTAACGGTTTGGGCATGGAGGGATACAATGCTGACGCAAACAGCCAGCAGCGTGGCGGTCATGTTTTTCATAACTTTTGATCATTGTTTTGTGAAAGAATCAGCGGCAAAAAAACAGACTGCACAATGGCCGGTCGCCCCATTTTGCAAAGTGGGTCGAAATAAATAGTTGATTGATGTTGAAGCTTTTGGCGTATGATGATGTTAGTCCAGGCCATTTGATTGTCCGGAACCAGCGAAAAAATCGCGGGGACTCCGACCGGTTTCCTTCAAAAAAGCGCGGTTAAAGGCAGATTTTGAGTTAAAACCTGATTGGTAAGCCAATTCAAGGGTGTTCAAATGTTGCTGACGGGCGTCGGTGCGCGCATGCATGAACGCGCGTACCCGATAGCTGTTGATAAAATCGAAGAAGTTTTTTTGAAAACCTTGATTGATAATTTTGGACAGCTGGTGTTTGGGCAGGCTCATGGCATCAGCAAGGTCGCCGATTTTAATTTCAGCGTTCAGGTAGGGTTTTTGGGTTTCCATAAAATGTTGAAGTGCTGCGATGTCCGATTCAGAAACCGGGGCTTCCTCCCGATCGTCGTTTTCTGTTTCTAAAACCTTGGGCAAATGGAGGATGGTAGGAGTGGCCCAAATTTTATAGGCCAAAAAATAAATAGCAGCCACTACCAACACCCAAAACAAGGTGTAAATGGAATAGTCGGGTTTGCTTTGCACAACTTTGACCACAAACCCAACAAACCAAAAAACGAGCAACACAAAACAGAGCACAAAAAAGGAACGCAAAAAATGGCCTACAAGCGGCGTTGCATACTTTTCGTAAAAGGCGGTACGGTATTTTTGATAGGTTCGCAAGCTCCAGGCAGTGTACATGCCAAAGCTCAGCATGGCGGCCAATTCAATAAGGTTAAATCCCCAAATTATTTGGCGGATATTCAGGTAATGCAAAACGCCTTTCAGATGCAACCCCAAAAATGAATTCACCACCAACACATGAACTGCCGCGGGAATAAAATGCGGATACAAAAGGGATGGCGGCATGGGGGCGAGCCGAAGCAGCGCACGTGTGAAAAGATAAATGAATGGGCCGGTCAGAAACAAAATGACATCCGGCAATAGAATGATTTCGGCAAATTGTTTGAAGAATGCCGGCTGGTAAGTGACCCGCAACAGCATCAAAATGGAAATTGTCAGCAACAAAGCGGAGAAATACCGGATAGCCTCGCGGTTGGTGTCTTTTTTCTGCCACAATAAATACGTCAGGAAAAATCCTTGAATGCAACCCGGGTAAAGGGCAATTTCCAGCCATTTGTTTTCAATCATAAGGCAATTTCTAATCCTACGGTAAATGGTGGCCGACGTAAGAAGGATACCATTTTAATGTTCCATCACAGCCTGAACCGTTCAAACTTATTCCCATTCAATTTATACACCCCGTTTTCATGCGTGCCGAGCCACAGATTTCCCTGCTTGTCTTTGTAAACGGAGAACAAGGTAATGTCTTTGCCTTCGGCATGCACCGGGTAATAAGTGGTTTTTTGACCATCGTATCGCCAAACCCCATTGCGGTAGGTGGCAAACCATAAATCATTGTTGTCAGCTCTGGCGATCGACATATACTCCCAAAAATCGCTGATGGGGTTGCCGTCGAGATTGCCAATGCTTTTTTCCCGACGGTAGAACGGCTCTTTTTGCGCCTCGTTACTCCCGTACACCTGATAGCGATACGCTGAATTGAACCAGAAATAACCATCCTTGTCTTCGATGATGGAGCGAACGCCGTTGGATGGCCCGTCGTGAAGCTCCGTCACATCCTCTTCGGAAATCCAGTCGAAGGATCGGCCGTTGTAGCGGCACGCGCCCACGGCAGCTGTGCCAAACCACAGGTTGCCTTTTGAATCTTTATAGATGGTCCCATACGGACCACAAAGGCTTTGGATATGCGATTGTTTTTCAAAGAGTTCTGACGGACTGGTGCCGGTCAGCAGTTATTTCAACAGTTGTTTTCAAGGTTTATGCAAACACGTTTTAGGTCTGATGGTTAGCCGTCAGGCCTCTTTCTTTTTTTGTTCCATCCAGGACTAAGTCCGCCGAGGCCACTTCCAGTAGTTCTGCTGCCCGCACCAAATCCGTCAAATAACGTTGTCCCCGGTTGTTGCATCAACCGTTCACGGTCGCAAACGCCAAACCAAGTCTGAGTGCGTCCCTGCTCTTGAAGAACGGTACGGATGCGGTTTAGTTCTGTCTTTTTTGTCATGTGGTGTTCGTTATTTTGGATAAAAGTAGGGAAAATAATTTATATGTTATCTGCCTATTAACGATGTCAAGCACAAAATCAGAAAAGAAACAAATGTTGTGATGAAAAATTTTGGGCATTTCCACTTGGTTAATATCTTTGTCCAAAATATAAACCCAAATCCAATTTTTCTTAAAAATATTTGGCAAAATGCTAAGTTAAATATAATGAGCGTACCAGCAACCCATTGCCAGTTTTGTCTGAATTGTAAAGTTCGAGTTACGAACGCCTTATTTAAGGCCCAAGAGTTGAATCACCCTGAAGTACTAAAGACTTTGGAGGCGATGGAACTTAAAAAGGAAGAACGACGGCGAATAGAAGAGCAGAAATTCACCAACAATTTACCCTTTGATTATGAACCTGAATTTTATCCTTGGTGCGAAGCACTTACACCTT
>JAEUUR010000154.1 GCA_016787465.1 Saprospiraceae bacterium
TGACCAGGAAAGGAAGCGCCCTCATACCTTAAATACTCCCGACGCCACTTGTATAGCGTGTTGACATGAACCTTGTAACTGTCTGCTATCGCCTCCAAATCACAGCCCGGCTCCATCGTTTGGTTCACAATTTCAAGCTTCTGTTCTTTGCTAAAGTTTCTTCTTGGAAGTAACATGTTGATTCGTTTTGAAAAGTGAATTTAATACTTTTTCTAACTTATCTCTGTGTCTACTTTCTTGAGAAGGTCCAAATGGCTTGACCTCCAATTTAAAATATTCATCATTCATCATTCATCATTCATCATTCATCATTCATCATTCATTTATTCGGTATTTTCCCATCCAGGATCATCTCGCATACGATTTGTCCCCAGTTCGGGTGGAATTCACTTTGGGGTTTAAAAGTACCAAACAAGGTTCTTGCCTTTTCCAGGTGAGGTTTGGCATTGTCCATGCCGCCGCCCCACATTTCAGGGGTGAAATAAATATTTTGGCCCAATAAATAGGGAGGTCTGGGGTTATTGGGGTCCAACTGTGCTGCTTTTTGAAGCGTCATAGCGCTTTTGGGGCCGTAGATTGCACCGTTAGCCATCGGGTTGATCATGATCATTCCTTGGTACAAATACCCTTCGAGCGCTACCAATTCAGCATTATCTGGAGAGATACCCTGCGCAGTTTTGATGGAGGTTTCAGCCCCCTTTAAAACAGTTTCACGTTCTTTGGCATCTGCTGCCCAACTATACTGAATGAGGCAAAGCGCATGATAATAAAGCGGAAGCCACTCCGTCTTTTTAAAGTTTGCAAGTCGCTCAAATTGATTGGCGGTTTCCCGCATTTTGGTTGGATTTTCCCAGGATGAGTCGAGGTTTACCAATGCTTTTTTAAATCCAGCCACATATTTATCATCAGCGCTGTTTTGCGCCGATAGGGTAGACAGCAACGCCAGAAATACGGTACTTAGAATCAGGACATTTTTCATGATCTGCTTGAGTTTTGTTGAAATTGAACTTTTATAAATCGAAATGATTTTTGCAGCGGTTGATTTGACTACTCCAGCGCTTCTTCTTTGGTAACGGTCTTTCGCTTGTCGCCAATATTCATGAAAGCGCCAACGAAGATAAAACCACGAGCCGGCGGCACAATTTCCTGCTTGTAATAATCTTGTGGATTGGTACCAGGAATGGCTGTGTAGCGGTAGGTGTACACTTGTTTTAGCCAAAGCACATTGTTCACGGAAAGCACCAACACCGTGAAATTGTCCCAGATGCTTGTGAGTTTTGCCACCTGGACGCTCAGGTTGTGGTAGGTTGGAGTGCGGTCGGCCAAAAATTCAGGGTTCTGGGGGTTAAAATACGGCCGGCCGGATTGAACCGTGTATGACATACTGGTGCTGATCTGTTTTTTGGAAAAGAAATATTTAAACACCAGTGAAGCATTGTGCCTGGCAGCAAACTCAGGCATTGCTGATATCGGATATGCGCGATGAATCCGACGGGTATCGAGGAAGGAATAGGATAGCCAGTAATCGCCCCATTGTAGCGTTTTGCGGTCGCGGAAAAACAATTCTACCCCTTGTGCAAAGCCATTGCCTGAGTTGTTGAATACCGGTACCGTCCGAACGAGGTTGTCGTATTTTTTGTAAAAACCTTCGAGCCTGAATATGCGTCCGTTTCTGGTAACCTGATAGTTCAGAATGTAGTGTTGGGCGCGTTCAAAGTCGAGGTTGGTGTTTCTGAAAAGCAGAGAGTCGACGGGTGTTTGGTAAAAATGTCCCCAGGAAGCAGAGATCTGGGCATCTTTTCCGGTTTTAAACGCAGCGCTCAAACGCGGCGCCAGGTTTGATTTTTCAATTAAAAAATCACGTTCCCCGCGCAAGCCTGCGCGTACGACCAGGCGATCGCCTGCGTATGTTTCCACCTCTGAAAAAACGGCTGCGGTCGACATGTTTAACGGGTCGGGGTAAAAGTCGCTCTGGATTTTCACCCAGTTGTACTCTCCGCCGTTGCGCCACCGGAAACGATTGTTGGGCGCCCACGAGGCGTTAAACCGGCCACTTGCAGCCTGGTTTTTTACTTCAAAAGTGCTGAAGGTACTTGGCGTGAACTGGTCGTTGTTCGTTTCGAACTGGCCTGCCGCGTACAATGTCCATTCGTCGCTTACCGGTTGGCGCCATGATGCGTAGGCCCGGGTATTTTTGTTGGTGATGCTCATGGAAAAGGCATCCGTTTCGTAGGGTGCTTTTGGGTAGGCAATGCTCACCTTGTTGAATGATGCTTGTCCGCCGTATTTGATAATACCCAGATCGCCCGATTTGATCCGGCCTTCTGCGAAGGCGCTGCCACCCTGAGGCGCGGTGGGAAAATCGAGGTCTTGTTTGATCAGCGACATGTAGGGAGATAGGTTGAAATAGTTGATCCCTGTTGAAATTGCATGTCGCTCCTGAATGAATGTTTTGCCGGCGTTCAATCCAATGCTGTTAATACCCACATTGGTACCTCCCTGTGTAGGCCAATCAGGCGTATTGAGGATGAGCGCAGACGACATCGCCTGACCGTATTCAGCGGAATATCCACCGGAAGCGAAATTGGTTCCTTTAAATTGAAATGGACTAAAACGGCTTCGCACCGGCACATCCGGCGCAGGAGAAGTGTAATAGTTCCGAACAGCCATCCCATCGATATAAATCCGGGTTTCATTGGCTGCGCCTCCGCGTACGATCAACTGGCCGCTTTCCCCGTTTACCGTAGTACCAGGCAGGGTATTGAGCGCCCCGGTAATGTCGCCATTTGCTCCGGGAATGGTCACGATGTCGAGCGGAAGCAAGACCGTGCCTTTTTTTTCATCGCTGGCTTCGAAAGCGCCGGCGCTGATTACGACCTCTCCAATATCGGTGGGCGTTTCTTCCAGGCTGATGCGCAGGTTGGCCTGGTTTTGGGTCAAATCCAGTTGAACTTTAGCAGTTTGGTAGCCCAGGTAAGAAACCTGAAGTATCTGTGGGCCCGTTTCGTCGGTAGTGAACCGGAAATGACCGATGGAATCTGTACTGGCGCCATCCAGGCCGCCTTCGATGCCGATACTTGCGCCGATGAGCGGTTCTTTGGATAATTTGTCAATGACAATGCCGGAAACGGTCTTTTGAGCAAATAGGGAAAGAGAAAAGGTGCAGAGAAAAAGTAAAAGTTGGATTTTCATAGTTTCAATTCTTCCTGCAAAGGAAGCGACCTTTTCACATTGTATGCAAGCGACAGTCTACCAATTCACCTGTATTTGGGGTTAATCGTGGTTATTTCAGGACGAGTTGCATCAAGCTTTCGTACACCGGACAGTAATTTAAGCCGGGGAAGCAGGTTTATTCAATTTGCCGTAAATCACATAATACACCAGGGCAACAAATACTCCTCCGCCAACCATGTTTCCAAGTATTACCGGACCCATATTGAGAAAAAAACCTTCCAAAGTAATGGCATGGGCCGTCGCAAATTCGGGATGCCAAACCTTGACCAACAGGCCCATGGTGATAAAATACATATTGGCAATGCTGTGTTCAAAACCGGCAGCCACAAATGTTGCAATGGGAAATACGATAGCTATTACTTTGTCGATCACACTTCTTCCTGCCATGGCCATCCAAACAGCCAGGCAAACCAGTATATTACACATTATGCCGCTGAAAAATGCTTTCCCGAAGGGAAGGGAACATTTCATGGCAGCGATTTTAAGGTATTGGAGCTCTATCCCTCCCTGGTTCATTCCGGTATGCCCCGACCAACTCACCATCACGGCCAGCAGTACGGCGCCTACCAGGTTTGAAAGCAACACGATCAACCAGTTTTGAAGCACTTCTCCGGTAGAAATACGGCCATCCGCCCAGGCCATCACGAGCAGATTGTTACCTGTGAATAGCTCAGCGCCTGCAATTACCACCAATATCAATCCAAGCGAAAAAACAACGCCACCCAGTACGCGCGAGGTAGCAAATCCTAAACCTGTGTCAGAGGTTACAAGGGTGAAAAACAAAGCACCCAAACCGATAAATGCACCTGCTAAAATGCCCAACATGATCATTGGTAAAAAGGGCAAACGTGCTTTGGTAACGCCGATCGTTTCTACTTTTTCGGCGATTTGGGTGGGGGAAAAGGCGTCAAATCCGTAGATATCAGGCATGAGTTTTCTTTTGTTCTGAGTCTCAAAAATCATTTAACCAACAAATTTAAAAACCATTATTAATTTGCCATTCAATTCGACTCACCATGAACGATGATTCTTATAAATCCCTTCGATTTTATACGTACTTGCTACTATTTATTACGCTGGCGTTTTTCATATTGTATCAGGCGCGGTTGCTGCTTATTCCGCTGGGTTTTGGACTGGTCATCAGCCTTATTCTATACCCTATTTGTCAGCGCATCGAGCGGAAAGTTGGCCGGGCGATGTCTATTTTTGTTGGTGAAGTGATTTTATTTGCTTTTGGCTTCATATTGATACAAATACTGATCACCAGCATTTCTTTTCTTCAGCAGGAGTTTACCAATTCCCGTGAAAAAATATTTCACCAGGCAGAAGGATTGGTTCAAACCTTGGGAAACAATTTCTCCATTGATGCGGCCCAACAAAAAACTTTACTGGAGCAGCTTTACGACAATATTTTGAAGCAGTTATTTCCGTTTTTAAAAGAGACTATCTTTTTGTCGGCAGGCACGTTCACCATGATGATGATTATTCCGGTGTTCGTTGGCCTCATTCTTTTGTACCGTGAATTGCTGGTAAAATTCGTGCTTGAAATTGTTCCTAAAAATCAGGCGGAAGGATTTAAAGCGACCTTCAGGCAAATTGCCGACACCTATTTTCGCTTTGCTAAAGGCATGGCCCTGGTATATTTAAGTGTAGCAACGCTCAACAGTTTGGGATTCCTGGCCATTGGGTTGCCTAATGCGGTGTATCTGGGCGTATTAGCCTCCATACTCACCTTTTTCCCATACCTGGGCATTTTCATTGGAGGAATGGCAGCGATCATTGTGGCCTGGACGACCTTCGATTCTGCGTGGTATCCAATCGGGGTAGCGCTCATTTTGGGATTTGTTCAATACCTCGAAGCCAATGTCATTTTCCCGGTGCTGGTGGGCAAACAGTTAAGTATTAACCCGCTGGCAACGTTGATGGCAATTTTGCTGGGAGGAATTATTTGGGGAGGTGCCGGCATGATCCTGTTTGTGCCATTTGTCGGTATTCTGAAACTGCTTGCCGACCATATTGATGGACTCAAGCCCTTGGCTACCTTGTTGGGTTCGGCGACGGATGGAAAATAATGCTACTCGAACAACAAACAAACCGGCATGGATACTTTGGCGCCTTCGGCAACGTGGGTCAGTTTTCCGGTTTTTTTATCGCGGCGAAAAACCTGGATATTGTTGCTGTCCTGATTGGCTACGAGCAGAAAATTTCCGGTAGGGTCGATGGTAAAATTACGCGGCGTACTGCCCAGCACCGATTGATGGCCGACGAGGGTGAGTTTACCCGATTTTTTATCAATTTTATAGATCACAATGCTGTGGTGCCCGCGGTTGGAGGCGTACAGGAACTTGCCGTCGGCAGAAATATGAATATCGGCGCAGGTGTTTTTTCCGGTAAAATCTGAGGGCAACGTGCTGATCGTTTGGATGGGACTAAGCGCACCTTTTTTATAGGTAAATGCGCCAATCGTGCAATTGAGTTCCAATACTGCATAGGCAAAGCGACCATTGGGATGGTAGGCAAAATGCCTTGGGCCGGCTCCAGGGGTCACGGAAGTATAAGCGGTATCGGCTGGTGAAAGTTGACCTTTGGATGCGTCGAAGGTATAATGCATCAGTTTGTCGGTTCCAAGGTCGGCAACCACCACGTGTTTGTTGTTGGCTGAAATATTAATCGAATGCACATGCGGTTTTTCCTGTCGTTCTGCGTTGGCGCTTTTCCCTTCGTGCTGAATGGCCTGGCCGGGTTCGCCCAGCGACCCGTCAAGTTTGATGGGCAATACACTTACATTTCCACTGCCGTAATTCCCGACGATACAATATTTTCCGGTTTTATCTACTGCCAAATGGCAGGGCCAAATGCCGGATGCCGGCCGAATGTTGATTTGGGTCAGTTTGCCGGTGGTTGAATTGACCCGATAGGAATGCACGGCTCCGGGATCGTTTTCCGCCACGGCGTACAGGTTTTTTTTATTGGGCGACAACGCCAGAAATGAAGGGTTTTTGATGCCTGTGGTCATGCTCGCTTGTGTAAGCGCGCCTGTCTGCGTGTTGAAACGGTAAACATAAATTCCCTCGCTGCCTTTTTCGGTGTATGTTCCCACATAAAGCAATTTTTCCTGGGCGACGGCGATAAGGGGCATGAGTGCAAATAGAACGGGCAGTGTAATTTTCATAACAATCGAGGTTGAATCTCAGGGTCAAAGAAACTCAAAAAGTTTCATATGTAGGTGTCGCACTGAAACCGTAGAAGTTTCATGGTGTGCCTGAATTGACATTAGGGAAATTGGAAATTGGAAATTAGAAATTGTAAAGTTTCCAATTTCCAATTTCCAATTTCTAATTTCTAATTTCCAATTTCTAATTTCTAATTTCCAATTTCCAATTTCTAATTTCCAATTTCTAATTTCCAATTTCCAATTTCCAATTTCCAATTTCCAATTTAAAGCATCAAGTACCTTTTGCCAGCACCAGTTTGGTTTTATCTGCTTTGTTCACCTGTTTCAAAAAATCCACCCACTCTTTGTATTTCTCCTTGGGTTGAATACTGTCGTTGAGGGAAAATTTCCGTTTGATCAACAATTTGCCACCGGGTTCATTGCTGATAGTGAGATCGTAACTTCCGAAGTCGGAACGGTAGCTCGAAGGTTGAACGGCATTCTCAAGCGTGTAGCCTTCCGGTAGCTGAATGACCAGTTCGTCTTCTTCTGTAAACCCTCGACTGTCGGCCTGAATCGAAAACCTCCGCAACGTATCAACCGGCGGCAAGTCAGGTGTTTCTGACAAAGCGCAGACGGGCACGAACAACCGTTTGCCGCTGGCGGCGGCGAACCTTGGCGCATGTAGCTGAAGCGCCACTTCTACCTCTGGAATGGCGCCTTTTTTTTGCTTCAAATCAACGGAGGTGATTTCAAAGTCTTTCAGGTTGATTTGCTCATAAAATGCCTTTTTTCGCTCCTCGTCGTGTTTGTCGACCAATTCTTCAAGCGCTTGCTGGGCAATTGCCCGGTAAATGCCTTTGGTGCTAAAAACAGCGTTGCCATCGGGATTCAGTTGTACCGTTGTTGTGCGCCGGATGGTATTTACGGACGCATCGTAACGCGGTGTTTTTACCAGTTTGCCGCCCTGCTCTGTGATAATAAGCGCCGGGCGGTCGTCGGTGAAGTCGCTCATGAACCCGCAACTCACCTTTTGGCTGGTACATTCCAACCAGATCGTGTCATTGCTCAGAGGCGCGCACGCGATGGCGTGGTTGAACCAGGCATTTGGAAAATCGGGAAACTGAGTGTTTTTTTCATCATCTCCGGCCCTTATCAACACATAATAAGCCGGTATTCCCAGGGCTTTCAACATCGATACCATGTAGTTGCTCAGCCCTTTGCAATCCCCGTATTTGAACTCATCCACTTCACCGGCCGGGCTGGGTTGCCATCCGCCAATACCCAATCCAACAAAAAAGTACCGCGTGTTGTCCTGCAAAAATTGATATACGCGTTCGACTTTGCATCGATCGTCGGGGCAGTCGGCAGTGATGGTTTTCAATCTTTCGAGGGTAGCATCCGGGATTGCCGCTTTTTCCTGATTGAGTTTCCAGATGAAACGGCCAAAGGAGTTCCAATCGCTCATGTCGCCATCGTAGCCTTCAAGGGTGAACAGGGTAGGGGCTGTGATGATGACAGGAAAAGGAATTTCGCGATCAGGTGCGTGTTTTTCAGTTGAGAAGGCGTTCAGGTGTTTGAATTGCCAATGGTAAGCCTGGGTTTTTGCACCGATCGGAACGTTGATTTCTTTTACCCTCGCTTCGAGGCCTGGTGGCATTTTTAGAACACAGGTAGCGGACTCCACGGCTTCGGAAGGCGAGGTTTGGGGGGCGAACACCGGATAAAACATCAAGCCCTTGAACGTTCGTTTGACGGTGTATTCGATGGTGTATGGGAAAGCCATTCTGGGGAATTCAATGGTTTTTACCCGCCCGTCGCTCACAAAATATTCGAGCATTTTGGTGTCGGAGATGTCCTTTTTTTTGATTTTCCGTACCAGTTTGCCGGTAGCGTCATAGATCGCGCCTTCGATATCCTCGATTTTTACAAGTTTGTCGTAGGAAAAGGTTTGCTCGGTTTCGGTTTGTGCTTTTTCATTCAACAAAGTGACCACCCTGTGTTCGGTAGCCAGGGCTTCGCCTTTGTTGATCACCTCAAATTCGAGCTCATACTTCCGCACCACGGTGTTGGCGTTCGGGAGTAACGTTGGAGGGATTTTGAAAAATGCGAATTGATTTTGGGCCTGAAGGCTACCGACCGCTTGCAGGCAAAGGCAGCCAATCAACAGTTGGGGGAATTTCATGTTTGATGGGTTATTTATAGTTTAGTGAGTACTACTTGTTCCTGGAGTTTTGATACGATGGTGCCGTAGAATTGTTGCAAATCGGCGTAGTTTTCAACACTGATATTCGGCTGTTTGACACTCCGCCGGATGTTGACACGGATGTTATCGGCGCCGATTTCGGTAAAATAATCGAAAAACATTCCGTTTTCACCGAATGTTAATTTCGCAGCTTTCGGCGCTTCTTCCACTTTATATCCGGGTGGTAAGTGGTAAGTGAGGCTGTATGCCACTGAAAACGGGGTGCCCAAATCAATCGCATATTTCCTTTCAGGGTTTTTAAAGGGGTTTTCTTTCAACCCAAGCCCCAACGCCGGCACGAAATAAATTTTGTTGCCGGAGGCGGTGGCCATGCCTTCCGACACATATTCGAAAGTGCCTTTTACATTCGGTTCCAGCCAGGCATCGAGGTTTTCAAGGCTGATGTTGGACAGGTTGCCGTCGACAAACAAATCAGGGTACCGTTCCTTCACATAAGTTTCGGCATTTTTACTTTTCGTCCGAATACGTGCCCAAACGGCTCCATAACCTGTTTCAGAAAAATTGACTTTCCCGGATACCACACCGTTTTCACCGATAGTCAGGTCGGATTGGAATGCGCTTCGCACATTGGCTTTGTTTTGCAATGGCACCCAGCTGATGTTGGTATTATCGCGCAACAACAGTCCTTCCTGGTTCAAATCTTTTTCGGGTAACATACCCGGCGGGTAAGGCCATGCCGATGCGTCGATGAGTGTGAGTGATTTATCATCATTTTCAACAGCGGTGATGATTCGGTCGAACGCATCCAGCGTAACCCGGAAAGAGAGTATGCGGCCGTGGTCGCGGGTGCTGATCGCAACCGGGAAGGCCTGGATGCCCGCGCGCCTCAAAATATTGATCATCAATAGGTTGAGCTCAGACGGGGTTCCTTTTTTGTCTTTGGTAAGTTTTTCCATGGTCTGGCTCATCCAAATCCAGTCGTAGCCGTTTGATTGGTAGTTTTTGCCAATGTACTCATAGATGGAAGCGATTTTTTCAGCAGTAGAAGTTTTGCCTGCTGTGCAAGTGATTGCGATGGACTCCGTAAATTTTTCAGAGTTAAGTGGAGTTGCATATACATCATCGAGCAATTCTTCGCCCAGTTTTTCCCAACTTCGGCGTGTTTCCAGGGGCGCGCCGTTAATCAAACGGTAGCTGTAAGCATTGCCGCCAGCCTGCAGTTCAGGTTTGTAAACGGCCCGGATGTCGAAGTTGATTTGCGACAAATAATCTGTTTCGGCCGTCATGAAAGGTTCCGGTTTTAAAGCCGGAATGTTTTCCTGGGCGAAATGAATTTCAGTCGTGTAATAGTGTAATCCGGAGGTTGTATTGTCTTTTTGGATAACATCTGCGATCACAAACTGAATTTCACCCTGCGATAGTTTTGAAAACTCAAAAAAGGAGGGGATTGATGCTTTGTACTCGCTCCAGACAACCGGAATTTCGAGGCGCTGGAACGTCCAGTTGGGAATGTCGTAGGAAACGTTAGTTACGGTGTATTTGTATTCGATAATGGAGCCTTCCCTGACACCCGGGATCGTGAGTTTTTTAAGGCGCCTGGTTTTGGTCACCTTTTCATCGAAGATGTTGTCTTTTGAAATTTTGGTTTCCACCATTTCTCCGTTTTCCAGGTTAAAACTGGAGGCCTGAAGGTCGATTACCTTTTCATCGTTGTAAAAGAAAATGCGGACATCTGCGTAGTTGAGGGCTTCTTTTTTGAAGATTTTGATGCGCAGATGCCGTTCATATTCAAAGATAAAGCCACTGTTAGTGCTAAAACGCTGAGAAAACTCGCCTTTGTCATACAGCACAACGGCGGCGGCTCCAGGGTCGGCGGCGAAAGATTGCATCGACACTTCTTCTTCGGAAAATTTGCCAAATTTGATTTTATGTTTTTGAGCAAGAGCGGACTGGAAAAAGCAAATGTTAGCTATCAGAATTAATAAGCGTAAACGCATATAGTTATAGTAGTTTAGGTGAACGATACCGTGTAAAATTACAAACGTTTTGTAATAAAAAACAGTATCCAAATCGCATCATGGAATAAAAAAACCTCCGGGGAAAAATCCCCCGGAGGTCCGGTATGAATATCTTGAATCGTTAGCGTTTAAGCTAGCCGTACGTTTACTGCATTCATGCCTTTTTTGCCCTTTGCCGTTTCGAAAGTAACGGTGTCGCCTTGACGGATTTCGTCAACAAGACCGCTTACATGGACAAAAATTTCTTCATTGGTTGAAGAATCGACGATAAAACCAAAGCCTTTTGTGGTGTTGAAAAATTTTACGGTACCGGTACGCATTGTAAAAAAGAAAAAAAGTGATGTGGCGAAATGCCGGCGTAAAGGTATGCAATTTTTTGCAAAATGGGTATCAAATATGCCATTACGGGGCCAAAAGGACAGCCTCGTGTCAATTTTTCGGCGCTTCTGAACCAGGTTTTAAATCGAGCAAGGAAATTTTGAACTCCTGCACCTCTACTTCCAGGCGATCCGGATTCCAGAGGTAAATCCGCATTTCATCAACTTTCACATTGGGTATGTTGAAATCCACAAAACGCAGGGTTTTATCTGGCCCGGTTTCAATTGCTTTATCGAGATACGCCAACATATCTCCTCCTTCCCGAAACAGTGCCAGGGTAGGCATCACCTTGCCGGGTTTGTCTGAGCTGATATAACCGCTCACCAGTACCTTTTTGCCTGGTTCTGGTGGCAGTATGGAGCTTAATATAAACTCCTCAGCGCTTCGGGCAGTGGTGTCGTATAATATTTTTTCCTTGGTCGATAATAAATTTGCCAGGGTGTTTCCGGGATAATTTCCGGTTTTAAATACCCAAAAACGGTCGTTTCTGCCTGTAAATGCCAGTTTGGACACTACTTCCGGATTGTCATTCACCACTTCCGATACAAAATTGGTATCCAGACAAACCGCATAATCGGGCTGGATGGCAAACCCTTTTTCCTGATCCGATGGTTTCGAGGTGAGCAAACAAATGCCTTTGCGTTTCATGCCGTTGAGCGGCGCATTGGTGGAGTAGGCCTCAAAAACAAGGATTTTGGCGTCTTTCCCGATGCCAAGTTGCTGGAACAAAGGCTCGGCATTTTGATATGCTTTTTCCGTTTTCCCCGATATTTCAAAACCTGAACTGCGCTGATACCAGTTCAACTTGTTTTTGGCAAACGGCAATGCTAATGCCAACAGGATCAGTTCCAAAAAGATAGGATTGTTCATTGCGTTAAAACCTCTTGAAGCAATCAGTACGCCGATAAACACCGGCGGATAAAAACTATCGATCACGTAATAATCGTGGTCGGCAAATTGGCGCATCATCACACCAAAGTAGCCACAAGCGGCCAATAAACACAACAAGAAAAATCGCCCCCAGGGCTGCCTGGCTGATCCTGCTTCGGTATCCGGGAAAAGACGCCATACCATCAACCCGGCTACGAGCCACAACATATGGTAAATGGAAAACCAGTTGCCGCGCCACTTTTTCCAGATAGCGCCCCACAATTGCCCGGCTTCCTGTGCAGAATGCGGATAAGTCAGGTTGCGCAAAAAAATACTGCCGTATTGGTCCATCAACCAGCGGTCGTACAATTGCCAAAGACAAAAAACGCCCAGACCGCCAAACAGAATCAATTTTTTCTGCCGCGAATGAGCAAACACGAACAAACACCCAAGGTACAACACATACGGTTTGCGGATCAAAGCTGCCAGGGTGAGCAAACAAACCGCCGCCAACCAATACGTTTGCGTTTCTTCACGGTCTTTTTGCAATGCCCATAAACCCATTAAAAATAAACTTAGCGACCATACTGAC
>JAEUUR010000157.1 GCA_016787465.1 Saprospiraceae bacterium
GTAATCACTCAAAAACCATTCGACAATGATCACTATTTGAAAAAATGCGCTCCGGCGTGAAAAAAAATCACTTTTTTCTACCTCCAGTAATACAGTTCTTAATCTAGTAATCATGTATTGAATCCAACTCCGCTTAAGTCAATGACATTGGGCTGAAGCCAGTGATACCTGTTAAGTGCTACCTACAGATCCATCACCACTTTAACCGGGCAGTGGTCGGAATGCACCACCGACATGAGTTGACCGGCGGAAACCACCTTGTCGCGCAGGTTATCCGTTACCGATTGATAGTCGATACGCCAGCCTTTGTTGTTGCCGCGCGCACCTGCGCGAAAGCTCCACCAGGAGTATTCCACGAGGTTCGGGTTTTTATAGCGGAAAGCATCCGTGAATCCGTTTTCGAGCCATTTCGTCATCCAGGCGCGCTCTTCGGGCAAGAATCCGGAGCTGTTTTTGTTGCCCTTGGGGTCATGTATGTCCATTTCCTGGTGTGCGATGTTGTAATCGCCGACGATAATGAGCTTGGGGCGTGTTTGGCGTAATTCCTGCACATAGGCCATGAACCGGTCGAGGAAAATCATTTTAAATCCTTGCCGTTCATCGCCGGTAGTGCCGGAGGGGAAGTAACAATTGAGCAGCGTCCAATCGCCAAAATCGGTGCGAAGCACCCTGCCCTCGCGGTCGTATTCCGGAATGCCGCAGCCGTAAACCACGTTGTCGGGTTCTGTTTTTGAAAACGTGGCTACACCGCTGTAGCCTTTTTTTTCAGCCGGATGCCAGAAGTGGCGGTAACCGAGCGCTTCCAGTTCAAGCAGCGGCACGTCTTCACGCAAGGCTTTAATTTCCTGCAAACAGATCACGTCAGGGTTTTCCGTTTCCAGCCATTCCCAAAAACCTTTTGAAATAGCTGCGCGAATACCGTTGACGTTATAGGAAATAATGGATTTCATGTGCGAGTGAGGATGTTTGGCCGCCAAGATAAACCGGAGATTTTATATTTTCGCCAATCCAAACAACGCGCGTTGGAACAACCATTTTGAAAAATCCATATGACTGCACTGATCGTTGAAGATATGCCCCAGGCCGCCGAGGCCCTGGAAAAAGACCTGGCCGAATTTTGTCCCGACGTCAGGGTACTCGACAAAGCAGGCAGTATTGTTGCAGCTGCCAAGGCGTTGAGGCAGCAAACACCCGACATTATTTTTCTGGATATCCTGCTCGGCGATGGCACAGGTTTCGACTTGCTGGATATTTTCCCGGATATTACTTCCCGGGTGGTGTTCATCACGGCATCGGAAGAACACGCCTTGCGCGCTTTCCGCTACGCAGCCGTGGATTACCTGTTGAAACCCGTCAACCCCAACGAATTGAAAGAAGCTGTTGCGCGGGCGCGGGTGCGGGTCGCCGGCGCGCGCGAAAGCCTGGAATTGTTGCGCGACACCATCCGAAAGCCGGCCGATGCCCTGCCTACCCGGATATCGCTCGCTTCGCAGGAACGCATTTCTGTGGTCGACATATCCGACCTCGTGCGTTGCGAATCGGATGGCAACAACACCTGGTTCATTTTAAAATCGGGAGAGAAAATTTTCGTTACCCGCACCATGAAACAATTCGAGCAACTGCTTGAACAACACGGTTTTATGCGGGTGCATCAATCACACCTGGTGCAAATGAGCGAGGTGCGCGAATTTCAAAAACGCGATGGTGGTTACCTCAAACTCAAAAACGGAGAACTCGTTCCGGTTTCCGTCCGGAAAAAAACAGAAGTGTTGGAAGCCATTGAAAAATGGTGATGCCAATGGAAATGATTTTCATCACTTTTTCTAAAAATGAAGGTCATCATTTAGCTGTTTTGATACCGACTCATCTAACTGAATGCTGTAAATCAATGTTTTAGCCGTAGGCTGGGCTCAATATCTACCAGCATGCAGTATAGATCGGTTCAATTTAAAATTTTTTTTCAGCATTTCTTTCGTTCCTTTCAAAATCCCGCCTACTTTAACCGCCGAAAGCAGAATTGTTCACCAAACAAAATTCTTATTTCATGACCCGTTTGTATTAAACGGTTGACGGAAAGGAATACTGGTAACACCGGTCTTCAGCCGGTCCAGTAAAGCGGACTTTAGGCCGACGAATAAACAAGGATGCAGGATCTAGGAGGCTAGGAGGTATATCTTAAAATCCTTAATCCTCACCTAATACGAAGCCAGCATCCTTCCCGTCAACCTTCACCAAATCAGTTCTTTGCTCATGGCAGCCTACACTACCGACAAAATCCGGAACGTTGTCCTTTGCGGACACTCCGGCAGCGGCAAAACCACCTTTGCCGAAACCATGCTTTTCGAAGCCAAAGCCATCACCCGACGGGGCACCATCGGCGATGGCAACACGCAGAGCGATTACACCACCCTTGAACAAGAGCGCGGTCACTCGCTGTTTGCATCTCTGCTTCACGGCACCTGGAAAGACACCAAAATCAATATCCTCGACACGCCCGGCCTCGATGATTTTTCAGGCGAGGTTGTAACGGCATTAAAAGTAGCCGACACTGCGGTGATGTTGTTGAACGCGCGCAGCGGAGTCGAGGTAGGCACTGAGTTGATTTGGGAATATATTGAAAAAAACGAAACTCCCAGCTTGTTTGTCATCAACCAGCTCGATCATGAAAAGGCGGATTTTGAAACAACGCTCGATCAGGCCAAAAAACGTTTTGGAACTCGGGTGTTAGCGTTTCAATTTCCGGTAAACCAGGGCCCGGGCTTTAATGCGATTGTTGATGCCTTGCGTATGGTGATGTACCAATTCCCTGCGGGCGGAGGCAAGCCTGAAAAAAAGCCGATTCCTGCTGAACATAAATCCCGCGCCGAGGAACTGCATGCTGCCCTTGTTGAGGCGGCGGCTGAGAACGACGACGCATTGATGGAAAAGTTCTTTGAAGAAGGAACCCTTAATGAAGAAGATCTGGCAAAAGGCCTGACCATCGGCCTGGCCCATCGCCAATACTTTCCCGTGTTTTGTGCTTCCGGACTTCAGGATATGGGTAGCGGACGTATCATGGGTTTTATCCACGACGTTTGCCCCAGCCCTGCCGACCGGCCAGCAGCATCCCTTGATGGCGGCGGCTCCAAACCCTGCGATTCCGGCGCCCGCCCTTGCGTGTTCATTTTCAAAACAGTACATGAACCTAAGGTGGGCAATGTATCCTATTTCAAGGTGTATTCAGGTACGCTCAAAGCCGGCGATGAAATGGTAAACGCCGACAACGGTACTTCCGAACGTTTTTCCCAACTATTTGAAAGCGAAGGCAAAAACCGCAACCAGGTAGATGAACTGAAGGCCGGCGATATCGGGTGCACCGTTAAACTAAAAGGATCGCATACGAATCAAACGTTGAACCCTAAAGGCTCCGAATTGAAAATTGAACGGATTCACTTCCCTGGCTCCCGCATTCGAATGGCCGTGGTACCGCCCAGCAAAGCCGACGTCGAAAAAATGGCCCACGCGCTTCATGCCATCCGCGAAGAAGACCCAACCCTTATTCTGGAACAAAGTATTGAACTCAAACAAACCATTATTCATGGTCAGGGTGAAATGCACCTGGAGATTGTACGGCATAAATCCGAGCAGAACTATGGCGTTCAATTGCAATATATGGAGCCGCGTATTCCGTACCGCGAAACCATCACTAAAATGGTGAATCAGGATTACCGCCATAAGAAACAATCAGGCGGCGCCGGACAGTTCGCAGAAGTGCACATGCGTATTGAACCTTATTATGAGGGTATGCCAGACCCCAGCGGCCTGACGGTTAAAAACCACGAAATTGAAGACCTGAAATGGGGCGGTAAATTTTCCTTCATTTGGGCTATTGTCGGCGGCGTAATCGACACCCGCTTTACCAACGCCATCAAAAAAGGTATTATGGCCAAGATGGAAGAAGGCCCTTGCACAGGATCCTACTGCCGCGATGTGCGCGTGAGCATTTATGACGGTAAAATGCACGATGTAGATTCGAATGATATGGCTTTCCAGATCGCTTCCACCATGTGTTTCAAAGATGCTTTCCACAAAGCCGGGCCGCAAATTCTGGAACCGGTTTACGACCTGGAAGTGATGTGCGACGCCGAAGTGATGGGTAATGTGATGGGCGATTTGCAAACCCGCCGTGCCATCATTATGGGTATGGATTCAGAGGGCCATTATCAGGTGATTCGTGCGCGCGTGCCGCTGAAAGAATTGCACAAGTATTCTTCATCGTTGCGGTCGCTGACGCAAGGAAAGGCGAAATTCAGCATGACATTTGCCGAATATGGCGCCGTTCCGAGCGATATTCAGGCCAAACTGACCGCTGAATACGCACAAACCGCGCACGATGAACATCATTGATTAGTAGGCAATAAATGGAAGATTGGAAATTGCAACGTGAAGATTGGAACGCAGAAATTTTCAGGTTGCAATTTCCATCTTTCAAGCGTTTATTCAAAGTAAATTCAAAACGCAGGCCTGTTTTTGAGAAGGCTGAACCTGTTTTCTGATTTCATTTTTCTTTATGTAAGCTTGCAGCGAAAGTTGCCCGCCAAGTGTCTATAACACTGTTGACGGGCCAAAATGGTAATAAATCGCTACCTTTACCCTTTGCCCAACTGACTTGCGCACACAAACGAAGCTTACATGAGAAAATTAATTACTGCGTTTTTTTTGATCGGAGCAATTTTACTCCTGAATTATAACCCCCTTTCTGCACAATGTAACGGCACACCATGCCAGATACCCGAGCCCCAGGTGAATGCACAAAATGCCTGTATATTACCTGGCCCATCCGCTCTGGATTGTTACTATGGCGCTACCACCAACGATGCCCCGGAGTCCTTTCCGCCTTCCTGGTGCTCTGCTATTCACAATAACCACTGGTTTGCGTTCACTGCAGATGCCACCACCGCTACATTCGATATAACAACCTTTGGTTGCGCCTCCGGCAACGGCATTCAGGCGGCAGTGCTTTCAACCACCGATTGTATCGACTTCGCCTTTGTGTCTCCTTGCCTCGGCGATATTCCATCCGGCTCCACTGCCACACTTACGGCCACCGGACTAACCGTCGGTGAAGTATATTATTTGTGTATCGACGGCAGCGGCGGCGCACTATGCGACTATGCCATCAACGCGCCCAACCCAACCGTGAACGGCCCCACCAGCGGATTGTGTGTGCCTTCTTCCGTAAGTGCTACCTATACGGTTACTTCGCTTTCCAACTGGCAAATTCAACCGCCAACGGCCGGCAATATCAATGGCCCTACACTCGGTACTTCCGTAAACGTTACCTGGGCTGAACCCGGACCCGCACAGATTTGCGCTACTAGCACCTCTTGCCCCGATGCACCTGAAGTTTGCCTGGATGTCATAATCGGAGAAGACATTACTTCGGTTGAACATGTAGATGTGTGCCAGGGATATTCCATTGAATGTGCCGGAAATACGTACACACAAGCAGGTTCATTTTTCGTCAACCTGCCAAGTTATCTCAACTGTGACAGTATCATCAACTGTGTGGTGCACTTGATCCCAACGGTAAATGTTACTCAAACCGTGTACATGTGCCAGGGCGGTTCCGTTGTTTGCGCGGAAGAAGAATTTTTTGCCCCCGGCAACTACCCGGTCATGTTCACCAATTACCAGGGCTGCGACAGTATCGTAACATGCAAGGTGAATCAGATCAATACGTATATCGGGCCGATGCAATTTATCAACATTTGCGGGCCGGCCGAATATTTTGTGTGCGACAATTCATATACTATTTCAGGGGTATACTCAGAAATATGCACCAGTTACAGAGGTTGCGACAGTATCGTGAACATCAACCTGGCCATCCTGGATCCGGTATCGGTGATCGCCACGCCCGACACCTTGAATTGTACCAACAATGTTACCATATCTTTGAATGGTAGCAATTCTTCAGTTAACACAGCCGTGGGGGGCGCAACGTTATATAAGTGGACAGGCCCGGGTATCGTAGGGTTTAACAACCAACCCAATGTAACGGTGAATCAACCCGGCGAATACTGTCTGATCGTTACACACAGCAGGGGAGGGGTGGTTTGTTCGGATACATCCTGTGTGGATGTGTATGCCATCAGTGCGGTGCCCCAAGCGCCGCAGGTAAGCGGCAACGCTACGCCATGCGGGGATTCCACCCTTGTTTATACCGCCATGGCCGGCGGCACGCCTTTGCCTTCTTCCTATGTATGGAGTATTCCAGGAAACGTACCGTTTACCCAATTATCGGCCAACACCATTCAAATTACCTGGGATACGGTAGTAAGCGGCCAGATTTGTATTACGGCAAATAATGCCTGCGGCGCATCGCAACCTGCGTGCATGCCGCTTACGGTTCAACCGCCAATCCAACAACCCGCTTTAGCCGGGCCAACGAGTGTTTGCGCAGGCGGCGGGAATTACAATTTTATACTCAACCTGCAACAAACGGGCGTCAACTACAACTGGACGGTGCCATCCGGCGCCACCTTCAGCGGCAGCGGCGATACAATTCAAGTGAATTTCTTGAATTCCGTTTCAGGTCAGGTATGCGTAACACCTCAAAACGCATGCGGTATCGGAACACCGGTATGCCAAAATGTGCAGGTACAACCCGTTCCTTCTGCTGATTTGAGCAGCGATGTCCAAATATGCGCCGGCGAAAGCGTCAACCTGAACTTCGCTTTGAGCGGAAACGGACCCTTCGACGTCACCTGGTCTGTCGACAACCAAACGGCTACCCTGAACGATATCGTAAACGGCCATAGCATTAGTGTAACCCCGGCCCAAACCACCAAATACAAACTCCTGAGCATAAGCGATAACTCAGCTCCGGCCTGCGCACTGGCGCTCGCCGACAGTGTAACGGTGACGGTCAGGCCGAATTACAACGTCGCACGCCAGGCACAACTTTGCGAAGGAGAGTCTTTATTCGTTGGCGGAGCCAACCAAACCTTGTCGGGCGTTTACACAGACAGCCTTAACAGCGTATTCGGATGTGATAGTGTAATCGTAACTACGTTAACCGTCTTTACGATCGACACTACTATCCTGACCACCACGACCTGCGATCCTTCGCAAGCGGGCAATTCGGTAGTTACGTTCACACAGCTCAATGGTTGCGATAGCGTGGTGGTTCAATCCGTTACGCTGCTGCCATCAGATACCACCCTTATTTTTGATACGAACTGCGATGTCGCAAATGTGGGCGTATTCACACAAAACTTGCAAAATACCTACGGTTGCGACAGTACCGTGATCACCACCATTACCTATTCGCTTTCAGATACCACCTACATTGCCGCTACCGACTGCGACCCGGCTGCGACCGGTGTATTCTACAATAACCTGGTGACCCAGCAAGGCTGCGACAGTTTGATCATTACCACGATTTCCTTGTTGCCCAAAGACACGATTCACCTGACGGCAAGCAGTTGCAACCCCAACCAAACAGGCGTATTTTTCCAGTCATTTACCAACCAGTTTGGTTGCGACAGCACCATCATCACTACCGTCGCGCTGGCGCCACTGGATACCACCTTCCTCACGGCTGCCAATTGCGACCCGGCAATGACAGGGGTGTTTGTTACCCATTTGACCACCCCCGGAGGGTGCGACAGCGTTTTGGTAACCACCGTAAGTTTATTACCGGAAAGCACCACGCAGGTCAGCGCGCAATCCTGCGATCCTTCGCAGGTAGGGGTGTTTACCTCAGTACTGAGCAATCAATGGGGCTGTGATAGTACCGTTGTCCGGACGGTCACGTTGTTGCCCAGCAACACAACCAACCTCAGCGCACAATCCTGCAACCCAGCAGAAGTGGGCGTCTTCCCGACGCTGCTGAGTAACCAATGGGGCTGCGATAGTACGGTTATCCTGACAGTCACACTTGCACCACTGGATACAACCTTCTTGACCGCTACCACCTGTATACCAACCTCCGCGGGTGTAAATACAGTCGACCTGGTAACGCCGGGCGGCTGCGACAGTATTGTAGTGACCTCCGTCAGTCTGTTGCCAAGCAGTCAGACGGCTTTTGAAACCTTTACCTGCGATGCTGCCCAGGCAGGGGTCTTTGTGTATCCTTTGATCAATCAGTGGGGTTGCGACAGTATCGTTACTGAAACAAAAACCTTGTTGCCCAGTACGGGAAGCACGATAAATCTGACCACCTGCAATGTGACGGAGGTAGGAACTGATATTCAGGTAGTGTCCAACCAATACGGCTGCGACAGTACGATTACGACCATTACGACTCTTCTGCCACCCAATAATTGTTCGGTAGCAGCCACCCTTGTTGGCGCCAATATTCCATGCGGCGCGAACACCGGCGCGCTCACGCTTACAATGACGGTAGGCACGGCTCCATTCACCTATACAGTGCTTCAAGGCGCCAACCAGGTAGCAACCGGCACGGTAAACAGCTTGAACGCGGCCTCTGCCATTCCAGGGCTTCCAGCAGGTACGTACACCGTAAATATCACTTCACCCAACGGATTCAGCACCTCCTCACAAGCGTCGTTGGTGCAATTACAGGCGCCGACCCTGAGCGTGGCTGCCGCTTCGAACTTTACGGGATTCGACGTTAGTTGTACCGGAGCAGCGGATGGAAGTGCGTTGGCGACTGCAGGCGGCGGACAACAACCCTACCAGTTTGCCTGGTCGAACGGTCAAACCACACAACAGGCAAGCGGATTAACCGCCGGTATTTACACGGTAACAGTAACAGACAACAACACCTGCACCAACGTGAATACGGTGGTGTTGGATGAGCCAACGCCGATCCTGGTAGGTTTTGTGGTAAACGACCTGGATTGTTTCGATGAAAACAACGGAGCGATTCTTGTTCAGGCTTCCGGTGGCGCAGCGCCCTATACCTACACATTGAACAGTAATCCGGCCCAAAACTCAAACAGTTTTAACGGATTGACCGCCGGCGCCTACACGATCGTGATAGAAGACGCCAACCATTGCGAGCAAACGGAAGCCATTGTGGTCGATGCTGCCGTTCCGATGGATGTAGAACTGGGCGAAAATATTGAAATCGGGCAGGGCGACGAAGCCGTTTTGCAAGCCGTTGTCAACGTGCCGCTCGACAGCATCCTCAGCGTTGTATGGACGCCGCCATTCGACAGTTCCGAATGCCCGCAATGTTTGACGCAAGTGGTTACGCCGCTGGTGTCTACGGTTTATTCCATTCAGGTGGAGGCCTTGAACGGCTGCACGGATCAGGATAAAGTGACGGTAATCGTCGATCGCAGGCGCCAGATTTATGTGCCGAACGTGTTCTCTCCGAACTCCGACGGCGCAAACGATCAGTTCAGCATTTACGCCAAACCCGGCACGGTGAAGAACATTTTGTACTTGAGGGTATTCGACCGTTGGGGTAACTCCTTGTATGTGATGGAAGATTTCCAACCGAATAACCCAACCATCGGGTGGGACGGCAACTATCGCGGCCAGCCGATGAACCCAGGCGTGTTTGTTTGGGTAGCTGAAATTGAATTCATCGACGGCGAAAGAAGCGTTTATA
Organism: Saprospiraceae bacterium; assembly: GCA_016787465.1. Taxonomy (GTDB): domain Bacteria; phylum Bacteroidota; class Bacteroidia; order Chitinophagales; family Saprospiraceae; genus M3007. The sequence goes on from JAEUUR010000157.1 coordinate 9,566, forward strand.
AAGGAGACGTGACGATTGTACGATGATTTGATTGATTCGATTATAAAAAACGGAAGGCCCAGGTGGATGAACTTGGGCCTTCTGTTTTTTATAATCGAATCAAGGCATAGGTTACAATCGAATCAATTCACTCGGCGCTGAAGCGCCTTTTACCGACGGGCTGAAGCCCATGCTACCTGATGAGTTTATAAGCCATACCTCCCACGTTTCTGGGCGCCATATCACCTGGGCACATCACTTTGATATCATCGAAGAATACGGCATCCCCGTCGCCAGACAAGCTTTGGATCGACTCTATGGCAGCGGTAGGGATTTCGGATGATCGGGCAGTATAAGTGGTAGGGTCGCCGCCTTTAGGTAGCACCGTTACTTCGTAACCAATCACTTTGCATTCGGCATCGAAATCAAAATTTTGCAGCATAGCCAGCACTTTATTGTTTGAAAGCAAATGCTCTTTGGTCACTTTCCCTCCACTGTTTTCTCCCATCCGAATCGCCGGGTCAGGAATTCTTTTCACCCGGTATTTTTGTTCGCTTACCAATTCGACTTTGCCGTTTTTGACATGCGACACCCTGATCAAGGCGCTGCCGGGCGTACTGACGCGCACATTGTAGTTGCCGTTGCTCCCTGAAATGGTGGCGCCTTCGGCGATGATTTCTACTTTCAGGTCTTTAGCCTGAATACCCGGCACCGCCACCCGAACGGGATTGTCGACGCCGATATAGAACACATTCATACGAACGGCTTCAATCGCAGCTTTTACACCAGGTGTCTCATCATCGCCCGAAGTAGCCGGTTGTGCCAATTCTTTGGGTTTTGCTGCTTTACCGGGTTGAGCCGATTTAGCAGGAGGCAAGGTATCGGCAGCCGGTTGGACGTAGGTTTCCGTAGGAAATAAAATGGGTTCTTCGGCTTGCGTGGGCCACCAGGAACACAGGGCCAGACCCAGGGGCAACATCATAATTAAAAACAGACTTGGTTTGTTTTCGCGGCGCGGGTTGATTCCGGCAATGCGCATTATTCTTTCCGTAAAACGGTTTTTTCCAGTAGCATTCATAGTAAATTGTGTTGAAAGGTGAACAATGGAAATTTGAAGGTTGGTCAGCGTTCTCGCATACAACATAGGATCATTGGTGTGACGCAACACCACATCGTCGCAGCAAAACTCCCGGCGAACCCGGGCTTCGCGGGAAATCAGCCAAAACAACGGGTGGTAGAAAAAACAGGTTTCAAGGGCAAGCTGAATCAGATTGACCAGGTAGTCGAAGCGGCGGATATGCGCCAACTCGTGCAGCAACAGGGCTTCCACTTGCGCCGGCGTCAGCTGCATCAACATGCCGGCAGGGAATAAGATCAAGGGTTTCCAAAATCCGAGCGTAAGCGGCTCGCGTACATGCGGCGACTCCAAGAGCGTCACCAATGAATTGATTTTCAGTTTATTTCTTAACCGCCGACAAGTTTCGGTAAATGTCGGTTCCGGTAGCGTTACATGCATTCGACGCAGACGCTGGGTGAGCCACCAACCGCCCAGCAGACGCAACCACAACAATGCCACACAAATGCCCCATACCCAGCCAATTTGTTGCGAGTGATTTGCGAGCCAAGCAGCCGAAGCTTCCATCCAGCTTGTTTGTTGCACAAAGGGTGCGGTTTCCGGTATCGTGGTTGTGGGGGTTAACAGTTCCATTGGCGCGTTTGTGATGGTCGCCGCAGATGCCTCCGAAATCCGTGAAAATCCCTCGAACAAGGTGTACAAAAACCAAACTGCCGACATACCCATGGCAACCAAAGAGGCCAGGTAAACCCACTGATGCCGCTTTTGAAACAAGGTGGTTGCTCCTCTAAAAAACACCCAAATCAAGGCTATTTGCCATAGTGAGTGAAGTACCGCGAGCCCGAACGACTGGGCCAAAATCGAATAGGGAAAAGGCGTAGTCATTTTTTGTCAATTTGTTGGTCCAACCATGTTTTGAGTTCCTGAAGCTCTTCGGCCGATGCCTTGCGGTTGCCCAGGGCATGCATCAACATCTGTACCGCCGAGCCGCCAAAGGCCGTATTCAGCATTTTCGTCGCCAGGTTTTCTTTGACTGCGTCTTCCCGGATAATGGCCCGGTAAAGGTGGGTGCCGTCATGTATGGTTTTTTCCAACAATCCCTTTTCAGTTAACCGCTGGATTTGTTTCAACACCGTAGTGTATCCAACACCATTCACAGCGCTGATGCGCTCGTGGATGTCGCGTACACTGACCGGTTCCAATTCCCAAATGACTTTCAGGATTTCAAGTTCGGATTCGGATGGACTTTTCATGTGTGGTGATGTGGTTGTGTGTTTGTGTGTTTTGGTGTTTATGTGTTTTGGTGGTTGTGTGTTTGTGTGTTTTGGTGTTTGTGTGTTTTAGTGTTTTGGGGTTTTTGTGTTTATGTGTTGAATTAATAACGGCAAAAGTGTACGACAATTGTCGTAATTGCAAATTTTTCTACGACAATTGTCGTAAATGGTGTAGGTTTTAACATTTATTGTTTTACAAATGATTAATAGTCAATAAATTAGCGAATTGAAAAAAATTAAAAAAAATTTCAAGGATCAGGGCGGGGTGTTCATTTTCTGACAACTGATTCTGGTTATTGAACGTTTTGGTTGATACCGATTCGGGTGGAAAGTGGTGTTTCGGCGAAAAACCGGATGGTTTTGAAGCGCGGCAACCACCGGGTGGCTATTTTTACACCCCAAGCATTCAATTGATTCGATTGTTTCGATTGATCCGATTGATTCGATTGCAGCCTGAAGGCTGCATTATAAGGCTAGTTCAATCGGATCAATCGAACCAATCGAAACAATCGGATCAATCGAATAATCGGATCAATCGAATAATCGAATCAATCGAATAATCGAATAATAGTATCAATTGCCATGCGTATTTTTCTTTCTCTGCTCTTACTTTGCAACATTTCACTGTCGGCACAAAAACCCATTACCCTGGAGGATATCTGGCAACGTGGAACGTTCAGTACCAAAGGTGTGCCCGGGTTTAATTTTCAGAATGACGGCGTGCACTACACCAAACTTGAAAGCGGCGCGATCCTGCAGTACGACCTGCGCTCAGGCGATAAATCGGGCGTCATTTTCGAAGCGGCCGACCTGAAAACTTCGGCCGAAGGGTGGCAAGGTGCTTTCGATGGCTATTCCTTCAGTGCCGACGAGGTTAAACTCTTGTTGTCTACAGGCACGGTTCCTTTGTTTCGTTGGAGTTCAGAATCCGACTTTTTTGTGTTTGATCAGCAAACGAAACAAATGAGCAGGCTTTATACCGGCGGCAAACAACGTTACGCCACCTTCTCGCCCGACGGCTCTAAAGTAGCATTCGTTGCGGGAAACAATCTCTATTTCAAGGACTTGAAAACCCAGCAAATCGTTCAGGTGACTACCGACGGAAAGCAAAACGAAATCATCAACGGCGCATCTGATTGGGTATATGAGGAAGAGTTTGAACTCATCAGGGCTTTTGAATGGAGCCCCGACGGCGCCCGCCTTGCCTATTTCCGCTTCGATGAAAAAGACGTGCCGGAGATGACGATGGAAATGTTTCGCGGAAACCCATACCCGGAAATGGTGACCTTCAAATACCCCAAAGTGGGTGAAAACAACTCCGTTGTTCAGCCATTTATTTATGACCTCAACGCCCGGAAATCAATCCAGGTTGAAATTCCAGATCGTGTAACTGTCAATAACCGGCTCGACGATTATTTGCCGCGCATGTCGTGGACGCCCTCTGGTAAACTCTGCGTGACCTGGATGAACCGCCATCAAAACAAACAACGGTATTGGCTCGCAGATGCGGTAACCGGCACTTGCACCAAACTGCTGGAAGAAGAAAGCAAATACTACATCGATTTGAATGAAATCAAATTTTTGAAAGACGGTTCCGGGTTCGTGGTTCAAAGCGGGAAAAGCGGATTTAATCACCTCTACCGCCACGATATGAGCGGCAAACAGGTGGCGGCCATCACTAAAGGCAACTGGGATGTCACCAACTTCTACGGTGTTGATGAAAAAACCGGACAGGTTTTTTTTCAGGCAGCTGCGAAAAAACCCATGCAACGCGAAATTTACGCTACCACCCTAGCCGGGAAAAAGCCTAAAAAAATCACGAAACTCCAAGGTACCAACAACGCGCAATTCAGCAGCACTTTCGATTACTACGTCAACACCTTCTCCACCGCCAACACCCCGCCCCAATACACTGTTTGTACAAGAAAAGGCAAGGAAATCCGAACGCTGGAACAAAACGAAGAAGTGCGCTCGAAACAATCGGAATACGGTACCATCCCAGTCGATTTTTTCGATTTCAAAACCTCCGATCATGTAACCCTGAACGGCTGGATGATCAAACCTACCGACCCACAGTTTAAGGGCCAAAAATTGCCTGTATTGATGTTTGTGTACGGCGGCCCCGGCAGCCAGCAGGTAAC
>JAEUUR010000195.1 GCA_016787465.1 Saprospiraceae bacterium
ACGGGTTTCAGGATTTTACAGGCAGTCAACCGACTGAACTGAAGTTTTACCCACTTAGTAATCAAACCATTGTGCTCACGCCGGGATTTTTAGGCGCTGAATACAAGGAGTATTTTAAGGTGTATATTGATTTTAACCAGGATGGCGATTTTTTTGACGATGGTGAGTTGGCGTTCGATCCGGGGTTTGCACAACATGGGGTGGTGAGTGGTGAACTGAGTACCCCGGCATTTACCCAGGGTGGGCTGACCAGAATGCGTGTCATGATGAAATATGGTGAAAATAATCAACCAGCACCCACAGCTTGCGAAAGTTTTACCTACGGACAGATTGAAGATTATTGTGCCACTTTGCTGACAAGTGGATCGCCTACCAGTGATAATTTCGAAAGTAAAACCAAACTCCGGATTTATCCCCAACCTGCTCAAAACTGGGTCTGGGCTGATTTACCTGGTGTGCAAATTGAAGAAAATGCAACCATCCATCTGTTCGATTTGTCGGGGAAAATGGTGTTAGAAATAAAAACACTGCCGCTGAGGAAGCAGGCTTTTTATATTTCCACGGAGGATATTCCACCTGGAGTGTACCTCATTACCCTTCAAATGGACAATCAAATATTCCGGGGTAAATTGATAAAAGAATAACCGGGAGCAAAATCCGCTTAATTTTGCGCGGTAATTAAATCGAACTTTACGTGCAAGACTTTCTCTCCGAATTAAAATGGCGTGGGCTAATCCACGATGTTACACCAGGAATTGAAGAACATTTCAAATCCGGCAGGGTCAAAGCCTACATAGGATTTGACCCGACAGCGCCGTCAATGACCATTGGAAACTATGTTCAGATCATGTTGCTGACTTTCCTGCAAAGAGCCGGCCATCAGCCGGTGGTGCTCATGGGTGGTGCAACCGGTAGAATTGGCGATCCAAGTGGAAAAGACAAGGAACGGGATTTAAAATCATATGAAGAACTGGATCGGAACACAGCACATTTTGAAAAACAGGCACAGAATTTCCTGAATTTTGACCCAAGTGTGCCCAACTGTGCACTGGCGGTAAATAACCTTGCTTTCTACGAAAATATGAATGTACTGGATTTCCTGCGCGACGTAGGAAAGTACCTGACTGTGAACTACATGATGTCGAAAGAAAGTGTAAAACGGCGGATTGAGGGCGAAACGGGCATTTCATTCACGGAATTTAGCTACCAATTATTACAAGGTTATGATTTTGTATTGCTGAACCGGAATCACGGCGTGACGGTTCAAATGGGAGGTAGCGACCAATATGGCAACATCACCTCAGGTGTAGAACTGGCGCGAAAGATTGACGATGCTAAAGTATATGCAGTAACAACGCCCTTGCTTACCAAGTCGGACGGTTCAAAATTTGGGAAAAGCGAACAAGGAAACATCTGGCTTGATCCTAAACTCACCTCTCCATACAAGTTTTTCCAATTCTGGTTGAATGCCGACGACCGCGACATGTCGAAATACCTGCGTTATTTTTCTTTAAAATCGCAGTCGGAAATCGAAACATTGGAAGCCGATGAAACACCTCAAAACATCAAACGAATATTTGCAGAAGAAATCACAGTCCGGATTCACGGGCAGGCCGCATACACGGCAGTAATGGCGGTTTCAAAACTCCTGTTCGACCCTAAAGCGGATGCAGATACGCTCAGGCAATTGGATGAAGCTACGCTTGAACAAGTCGCCGAAGAGATACCATCGCCCAAAGTCAATAAGTCGGTATTAAACCAAGACTGCTCTATATTTGACTTTCTAAGTGAAGCTACGGGCATTTTACCCAGCAAAAGCGAGGTTAAGCGCGCTTTGCAAGCTAATATGATTTCTGTCAATAAAATCAAACTGGATGCCACTGCTACCACGATCAGTATCGGGGATTTGCTGCACCATCGATTTGTAATGGTGGAAAGCGGTAAAAAGAATAAGTACCTGGTAGAAGTTGTTTAACTAACTCCAACACTATATCAACCATGCAATATCGTCTTTTTGGTCGTTCGGGCCTCCGGGTTTCAGAACTTTGTTTAGGCACCATGTCCTTTGGAACTGAATGGGGATGGGGCGCCGACCGCAATGAGAGCAAACGTATTTTTGATGCTTATGCAGAAAAAGGAGGTAATTTTTTGGATACCGCCAACCGATATACAGAAGGTACGAGTGAGCGATGGCTCGGTGAATTTATCAAAAGTGAAAGGCATCATTTCGTGTTGGCGACCAAGTTTACCTTGCGGGACGAAATGAACGACCCCAATTTCGCCGGAAATCACCGCAAAAATATGCACCGGTCGGTGGAGGAAAGTTTACGTCGTCTCGATACGGAATTCATTGATCTGCTTTGGGTGCATGCATGGGACGGTACCGTACAAATGGATGAAATGCTGCGCGGACTTCAGGATCTGATTCGCAGCGGGAAAGTGCATCATATTGCCATTTCCGATACGCCGGCCTGGATCGTCAGTCAGGGCAACACCCTTGCAGAGTTACGTGGTTGGGACGCCTTTGTCGGCCTTCAGGTTGAATACTCCCTGCTGGCTCGAACGGCAGAACGTGATTTGTTTCCGATGGCTGAAAACTTCGGCTTAGCCATAACGCCCTGGGGTTCCATTGGAGGAGGCGCCCTAACCGGTAAATATTTAAAAGGGGAAACAGGCAGGTTGCCTGCTCACAGTATACGCCGGAATGAACGTGCCAATAAAATTGCCGCCAAAGTGGTGAAGGTTGCAGACAAACTCGGAGTTCCGCCCGTTCAGGTGGCGATTAACTGGGTTAGGCAACGAAATCCTGCCCTGAATGTGATACCCATCGTTGGCGCATCAAAAGCAGAGCAACTCTCAACCTCAATGGAATGTGTTAACTTCACTCTGCCTGCAAAACAAATTGCCGAACTTGACGAAGTAAGTAAAATAGAACTTGGGTTCCCACACGATTTTTTGAAAAGTGATAATGTGCAGGAGTTGTTATTCGGCGGTAAAAAACCGTTGTTTTAACCGCAAAACCTCACTTTCTAAATCAGAAGTGGTTATTCCCGCACAAATAAGCGGCCGCTGATTTGTCCGCTTTCCCAAATCAGTTTTAACCAATAAACACCGGAAGGAAGGTGCGGGGGTAATTCTATTTCAGTTTCCGTGCCGGCTTTAATCAGATTTCCGTTTAAATCGTAAATGCCAATCCACACTGGCAGCGCATCCCCGCAGTCAAGGTGTAATATTTCATTTGCAGGATTCGGCTCAATCCTGAAGTGAGGCGATTCCGGTTGGCTTGAGGCGCTTGCGCCGGGAATCCAGGCACTGCAATCGAACGTCCTGATTCCAGCCTGAACCAGGGTTATTCCATTGTAACTGGTTTTTTCATTAGCCAGATAGCCGTTGCGGTTACCTTCGAAAGCGATGCTTTCTACCTGGCCCACAAGCAGGGCGCTTCCAAATTCAATTTTCCGTTTGTTGCCTGTGAAAAACAAATCCGTGCCGGGTTGCCAATCCCAGAGAAACCAACAAAATACAGTGGGTAGACTATTTAAATTGTAGCCAACCAATGCAATTACCTGGCCATCCGGTGAAATGCTTGCGCCAGTAATCATACCAATGGTGTTGAAAGATTCCAAACGCTCGATAGAATGGTCCGCTGGATTGTAGGCATAGTGGGTTGTTGTATAGTCAAGGTGGTTTTTGGTGAACAGATGCAACCTGCCATTGTGATAAATAAAAGCTTCGCAATCGAAAACAGTAGATTCCTCCGGCTGTGGAGCAAAATCAACCTGGTCGGGATAGGCGAAAGGGAGCCAGCTGTACTCATCGGGGTGTACGGTTTGGTTATTGCCGTTTCCGACAAACTCAAAAGGAACAAAATAGAAGCCCAAATCAGTTCTGCTGTTATCGTTGTTACCAAAATCACCAATAAATATCCCATCTGCACTTCCTGCAACATCTTCCCAATCCTCATTATCCGCCTCTGAAAGCGCTATCTTTTTCAGCACATTGCCCGTTTGAGGTTCAATGGTATAAAAATCATTTGAATTACCGCTGTCATTATGACTCCACCATTGCCCGTTACCGAAGGTAAGTCCGCTTATTTCCTTCAAATCATCTGTTAACAGAGATTTGAAAACCGGGGAGTAAAAAGTTTCAGGGTACATACAGGAACCATCGTTTTGAGTTGCCAATGGTTGATGATTTAATGCCTGCTGATCAGTACATCCCTGCTGGGAAAATAAATCCTGTTGAAGGTAAAAGGTCAAAAAAGTTGTAAGTGCCAGATGAGTTACGTAGCGCATGAACATGTTGTTTCAAAAAAATCCCGCAGTTCTTCAATAGAAAAACTGCGGGACAAAGTTTAAAAAGTTGCCTGAATTTTCGGCAAGATCAGTGTTTACTTAACCACACTAAGTTTCCGGGCCCCGATTTCCTGATTGGCACGGAAACGAAGGGTGTAAACGCCTGAAGGCAGATCCGTGCAATCGAGGGTAACAACCTGCACCTGGTCAAAGTACATGGTCTTTAAAACACGTCCCATTGCATCTACCACACTTAATTCAAGTTTTGAATTGAGTGGCTGCGCAAACAACACTTTTGTTTGATCGCTGGTTGGGTTTGGCAATAAACTAACTCCAGAAAGCCAGCTTGGCTCCTTTGCCGCCACTGTATTGGTAACAACGATTTCCTGACTGGCATAGGAGCAGCCGTTTGCATCTGTAACCACCACCACATATGCGCCGGCATTCAAACCTGTTAAATCCTGCGTGGTTGCAAATGGCGCGCCATTCAACGTCCAGTTGTAAGTATAAGGTGCAGTGCCGCCATGAACAGTGATATCAATGGAGCCAACACCCAAACCATTATGGTCGTTGCTGACCACCGGCGTATCGTATGCAACTGCGGTATTGATCTTAACATTGAAGGAGCAAGTACCAATATTTCCTCCCGCATCGGTGAAGGTAAATGTTTGTACGGTTGTGCCTTCAGGGAAGGTCGATCCGCTTGGCAGGCCTGAAGTTTGGTTCCATTGTCCGTTGAGAATCAGGCAGTTGTCTTCAGCTGTAGCGGGCTGGAAGGTTACTACATTATTATACGAACATGCTACGATGTCGTTCGGACAAGTAACTGTTGGAGCCTGATTGTCGAGTACTTTTACATTGATGGTAACGGTGGTGCTCAAACCTGAGTTATCGGTTACTGTCAGCGTCACTGAGTTATTGCCCAGATTCAGGCAACTGAATGTGTTTGGCGACAATACCGTGCTGGCAACTGTACAGTTATCGGCGAATTGTGCGTTTACCTGAGCCAGGCTTACAGATACGTTTCCGCTTGGATCAAGCGTTACTGTTGCATCTTCTGCGCTGGCTGTAGGCGCCTCCTGATCGGTAGCGACAATCGTTGCATTGGTTTGTTGCGTACATCCGTTGGCATCTGTCAACTGAACTGAATAAACACCCGGAACCACATTTGAAATGCTGTTTCCAGTTGCCCCGTTGCTCCATAAGAATGTATAAGGTTCAGTACCGCCGCTGATTGATGCGGATGCGCTGCCGCTTGGATCATTCGGGCAAACTGTATTGTTCACGGTTACTTCCCATGCAGAGAACGGAATCGGCTCAGAAACTGTAGCAGTGCTGACCACCAGACATTCATTGGCATCAGTAACAGAAACTGTGTAAACGCCTGCGGCAAGGTTGGAAATCGTTGCAGTTGTGCCTCCGTTGCTCCAGTTATAAGTGAATGGAGCTTCTCCACCGGTAATCGCCATGGTCACAGAGCCATTTGTACCGCTTGGGCAGCTCACGTTGGATACTACCGCATCTGTTGAAATGGCGCATGAATAAGAATTGACAATCACAGTTTGAGAAACAATACAGTTGTTTCCATCCGTCACCTGTACCGTATAGGAACCAGGCGCCAATCCGGAAATGCTTTGAGTAGTTTCGCCATTGCTCCACAGATAGGTATAAGAGCCGTTGCCACCTGTAGGAACGGCAGTTGCCGTACCGTCATTTGAACCGATTCCTGTTTCGTTGGTAGAAACAGCGTTGGCTAAAAGCTCATTAGGCGTGGTAATTTGAATACTCAAAACCGCCGGGCAGTTGTTAGCATCATTTACATTCACCGTATATATGCCTGCATTTAACCCAGAAATAGACGCTGTTGTTTCGCCATTGCTCCATGCATATGTAAATGGTTCAGTACCTCCTACGAAGGAAACAGTTGCAGTGCCGTTATTGGCGCCAAAACAGGTTACATCAGTACCAACAATTGAACCAGAAAGCGCGCAATTGTAAGAATTAACTGTTACAGATTGTTGTGTAGTGCATCCGTTTGCATCCGTAACTACTACACTGTAATTGCCTGGCGCCAGGCCGGTAATTGTTTGAGTAGTTGCATCATTGTTCCATAAGTAGGTGAAAGGGGCTGTGCCGCCGGATGGATTGGCCGTTGCAGTACCGTCGTTAATTCCATTTGCAGTTTGTCCGGTTGCTGTGGCATTGGCAGCCAGCAACTCTGGTTCTGAAATGGTGGCTGAAGTGGTGGAAGTGCAATTTTCACCGTCGGTTACACTGACGATGTAAATGCCGGCAGTAAGGTTGGTGATTGTCGCGCCTGTTCCACCGTTGCTCCATGCGTATGTGAAATTGTTGTTACCACCTGCGCCAAGCGCCGTAGCGGCGCCATTCGACCCTCCGAAGCATGAAACGTTGCTTTGGCTCGACAAGGAAGCAACAACAGGTTGGTTTTGTACAACTTGTACGGATGCTGTATTGGTACATCCTGTTTCCGTATTCGAAACGAGAATTTGGTAGGTACCTGCGGCATCAA
>JAEUUR010000251.1 GCA_016787465.1 Saprospiraceae bacterium
GGAAATTCGGTGGAACGGGTCTTGGATTAGCTATCAGCAAGAAACTTACCGAGTTGATGGGCGGAAAAATTACGGTAGCCAGTACTTCCGGAAACGGTTCCGTATTCACGGTAGAACTTCCATTCGAAAGATGTGAACCAATTACCTTAGTGGCTACGGAACCCACCCAACAATCCCAACTTGCTTTAACCGGACTGCGGGTGCTGGCAGCTGAGGATAACCAGGTTAACCTCCTGGTACTCACGCGGTTTTTGAAAAATTGGGGTGTAGAATTCACCGTGGCAAAGGATGGAGCCGAAGCGCTGGCGCACCTTGCTTCGCAACCTTTTGATGTAGTATTGATGGATTTACAAATGCCCAATCTGGACGGTAGGGAAGCTACCAGACAAATCAGAAAATCTGAATTTCAAACTATCAGGGAAATTCCTGTCATCGCGTTTACAGCCGAAAATGCAGTTGTTGTGAAAGACGAACTGGTAAAAATCGGCTTTGATGATTGCGTAACCAAACCTTTCAAACCTGATGCGCTGTATGAACTCTTGCAGCGTTATGTCAAAGTTCCCGCCACACCACTTCTTGCGTCTTCCTGATGTATTGCCATTTGCCGTCGATTACCGTCAGTGCCAAACCATCTTTGAACGGATTTGCGCCATCGTAAATGGCCGGTATGGAAATTTTACCTTCCGTATCGATATAGCCCCATTTGCCATTGGAGCGCACCTGAGCCAATCCTTCTGAAAAAACGCCTGCATCTTCAAATTTGGGGAGGATGACCAACTTGCCTGTTTTATCAATGTACCCATAAGCGCCATTGATTTCAACAAGGGCCAGGCCTTCGCCAAAATCGCCGGCCATATCGAACATTGGTTCCACGGCAATTTCACCCAAATCATTGACAAAACCGTATTTGCCATCGCGGAATGCCAGCGCCATACCGTCGAAAAATTCGCCTTGAACAAAACCTTTTACAAATTCAAATTGAGGTATAACCGTTTCAGCCCCTGAACGGTTGATCAAGCCCCAGCGACCATCTTTGACAATCAACGCAACCTGGTTCTGAAAAGGTAAGGCGATATCCCATTGTGGTTGAATAGCCAGTTTGCCTTTAGCATCAATGTATCCCCACAGGCCGTTAACACCTACCGGCGCTAAACCCTGATGGTAATTTCCCGCGCCGGAAAAAATTGGTTTAATCCTGAATTCACCTTCTGTGTCAATAAATCCGCTGCCGCCCTCAAAGGTCACGGCTGCCATTCCTTCGGAAAAATTTCCTGCCTCATCAAAAATGGGCTGCATCACTTCACGGCCTCGGTTGTCGATGTACCCCCAAGCCTGAACCACCTGAACACGTGCCAAACCGTGGTGAAAGGCTCCAACTGCGCGATATAACCTGCGCACGTACAACCTGCCAATCCGGTCGAGCAAAGCCCACTGACCGTTCAGGCGTGCGCTCGTGAAATCGCCGCTGAACTCCCCAACTTCTAAAAATTGAGGTTCAATCACGACCTGCCCTTCGGCATTTATGAAGCCGAAATAGCCGTGTTCTCTGATTTTATAAAGTGTCGGTTGTATCATTACCGACGCGAAGGTAAAAACAACATCCAAACATCACTTCCCTGTTAGCGGTTTTGGATGCCAAATATTATGGGGAAAAGTTGCTTTAGGTGGAGCAGGCACCTGCTTTTCGCCGCGAAAACGCCTGAGTTCAAGCAGCAAGCTGTCAAATCCCTTGCGCATGGCCCAATGGTGGTTGGCTGAAAAAATAGGTTTTAAGAGAAATGAAAGATATTTTAACAGCGGCTTCTCGGCCGAAATTTGCCAGTCGTAGGTAACATCGCACCAATCGCCTTCCTGCTTGAACTTCCAAACGCCCCGACCAACAAAATCGCCCACTGCTTCCAGTGAAAAGCCGGAATGATCGTCCGGGTGCACTTCGGTGACCACGAATTGCCATGTGAGGGTGTATGGCAGCCAGCCTTTGGTGAACAAGGCCACCCGTTTCCCCAAACCGCCGGGTAATCCCTTTTCAAGAATTTTTACGTCGAGGTAAACGCTGGGCCACCAGCGCGCCAGATCGTCAGCTTCTCCTAAAATATCGTAAATCTCCTTGCAGGTGGCTTTAATTCGCCAGTTTGTCGTGAAGTGGTAATTCATTTTTTAAATTTTTTCGGAACAAATACAACAAATGAGTGATTGCCGGGTGTGCATATCCGCCGGACTTTTGTCAAACAAACGAAAGTACCGGCACTTCGGTTTGCTTCTATAAATTTTTGAACAATGGTTGAACATGGAATGGCTGGTAATTGAACATTCGAGGGTTTCACCTTTGCCCCATAATTATTCACTTCACACACAGCAATAAAACTTGACACAATGAAAATCAAATTTGAAACAATCCGATTCCCTTTTTTGCTGCTGGCTTTTGCCATGTTACTTCATGCCTGCGATAAACGCGACCCATGGGCCGGCAGCTTTGTCGGCGAAGAAAAAACCTTTGGATTCGGCAAAGCACGCACGTACGTAATTAATGACGATGATGGAAAACCGTTGGAAATTGGTGTTGTGATCGATGAAGCTGCATTTAATAATTTCAACAGCATGTCGGGCGATCATGAGGTTACGTTGAACTTTCCGCAAGAAGCCGGCAATACGCCTTTCCTCCATCAGTTTATGGGTTTTGCAGCACACGGGCATGAACCTGCAGGTATTTATGATGTGCCTCACTTCGACCTGCATTTCTACACGATGCCTTCCGATGAACGTGAGGCTATTACGCCATTCGATACGATTAAGGGTAATTTCACGCCTTCCCCCGATTACTTCCCGGCAGGATACGGGCCAACAGGCCTTGTACCGCAAATGGGCAACCACTGGATCGATTTTACCAGCCCGGAGTTTGCCGGTCAATCCTTTACCGAAACCTTCATTTGGGGGTCGTATGATGGCAAAGTAACATTCCTTGAGCCAATGATTACCCATGATTTTATTACTGACACGCACGATTTTGAGGAAGAACTCAAGCAGCCTGCCAAATACGATCAGCCTGGCAAGTATTATCCTACCAAACATGGTTTTGCGCACGACCACGACAAAAAAGAATACCGCATTTACCTCAAGAGCTTCGTTCAGCGATAATCGCAAAGTACCTGCTCCAAGAAAAGGATGGTGACTATTCACTGAGGCCTGCTCCATGTACGCATGGGGTGGGCTTTTTAATCACGGATTATTGGATTATTTGATTCCGCGGTTGATTTGTTGGATTTATAGGCAACGCAGAGTGGTTTTGAATACTTCGCACTGTAAACCTATGCTTTTGCCGCAGGCTTTTTTCAAAACCAAACAGCGCGAAGTATAACTGAGTGGTCGAACAAATTTTTCAGCGTTATATCAACGCAGTGAATTGATCCAGGCGGCTATTTTCTCCACATCCTTTTTTGGTACATGCAACATCGGCGCCATCGGCGTATAATCCGGCCAGTTTTCAGGTTTGGGCGTGTATACCAGCGATACAATTTGAGCCGTGGAATACCGCCGTTTTGCCACCTCTTTAAATGCCGGCCCAACCGAACGTTCATTGGTTTTATGGCAGGCAGCACAGGTGTATTTGGTGAGCAGCGTTTTAACTTCCGCATCATTGATGCTGTTGGCTGGTTTGGCGACAGCAGCAGGAGTCGCCGCCTTTTTGGCCTCACCGGCCGTTGAAGGGCGCGCTTCTTTCATCTGATTGTCCGGGGTGTTCACTGCCTGTCCGGGATCTTTGACGGCAGATGCTGCAGCAGTTTTGGGTTTTGGTGCGATCAGCGGGAAATTGGCCTTTTCACCTGCCGGTATGCTATTCAGGGTATAATATGCCGCGGGATGCAGCAGGTTATAACCGTCGGTATAGGATAAAACACCTGTGGGTTGAATGTGATGGATGAACCCTTCGCGAAGGCTGTCGACTACGATTCGGACTTTCAGGCCATCGTTGCTGGCTTTTAGTCCGCGAACGGCATGTTCTTTAAAGTCGACAATCGGGCTTCCGTAAACCGGGTGGTATTTATAATTAAAACTGGTTACGTAGTAATTATCGGGATTTTGAGCTGTAGTTTTGTCAACCGGTTGTGTGAACTCAATTTCAAAGCCGTCAGGCATCGCACGCACGGTTTTCATTTCAAAGGGAATTTGCCCGGTCCACACCAAACGTTCCAAACCATAAGGCTCTTTGCCTGTGCTTCCCCAACCACGGTTGGTACCTCCCACATACATGGTAGCATCTTCTTTGCCCCAGCACATGCGCAACACGCCGGATCGGAATCCGCTGCGGAAATCAAAAGCGGCGCCTTGCCACTGGCCGTTCACTTCTTCCAAAAATACCCGTGCAATTTTCGACATGCCCTGGTCGCCGACAAACAGTTGACCTTCAAAAGGGCCAAAGGAGCCTCCGGTTTCATCCGGCAGGATTTCGGAAGTTGAAACCCCCAGCACACCATGCGGTAACCAAACAGCCGGGCTTTTGATTTGCATGTACGGATAGGTTTTATGACCCATTTCGTAGATGGTCGTCATGGGTTCGTTTCCAATGTATTCTGGCTTTTTCTTGGGATCGTCTCTTGGGTCGACTTGTTTATACACCAGATCTGCCCGCATTTTAACCGGCGATTCAGGCCGGTCGGCCCATTGCAAGGATGCCGGATGGCCCACAAAATCGCCTTTTTCAACGTGGGTAATGAACCCCGATCCCATCCAGTCGCCCTGGTTGTCGCCATAAAAAAACTGACCGTTAACTGTGCCGATGCCGCAAGGTGATCGCATGCCGGCAGCAAAAGGTTGCATCTGCCCGTCCTCCGAAATTTGCATTGTCCAGCCGCGCCAGGGTACGATACTTTTCCCTGCCCACCAATCGGTAGCTCCGAAGCTGACATTTCCAGTCACCAGAAAGTTGCCTTCAGGGGTCAGTTTAGGTCCAAAGCTATATTCATGGTAGTGCCCCGACACGGGCCAGGCGTACACCGTTTCATAACGATCGGCAATACCGTCGCCATTTCGATCTGTCAAACGCGTAAGTTCACCCCGTTGCGCGCAATACAATTGACCGTCCTTTTCTGCCAGCCCAAGCACTTCATGCAAGCCGGCTGCGAAGCG
>JAEUUR010000296.1 GCA_016787465.1 Saprospiraceae bacterium
TCAGCTTGAAAAAATCAGTTCAGTTTAAAACGTATGTTTAAATTCAGCGATTGTTGGGTCATTTTACCTTCTGACAACGCCGGTTGCCAACGAGGCATATTTTGCAGCAACGAAATTACAGCTTCATCGCATCCGAATCCAAGTTTTTTTAAAATACGAACCGGCCCCACCTTTCCTGTTTCATCGATGTTCACCTGCACACATACAACGCCTTCGATGCCATGTTTGCGCGCCAATTCCGGATAAACCAAATGGTTTTTTAAATATTCCTGAAACCCTGGAAAAACGGCCTGGCGGCCATTCGATTTCGTCGAAACTAAGGCGTCGACACTAGGTAGTGCCTGTGCTGCAGTAGTTGGCGTGTGAGGGTTGAGCAAGTTTAAAATTGAAATCAAAAAAAAGGTTTTCATAGCTTAGGATGTTATGGGGCCACTCGCCGGTTGCAGCCGAAAAGCGGCCCCGATATTTATGTTCAAAAACGATTCTGGTTATTCAAAAAGATCTTCAAAATCACCCAAATCCATCTGCGAAATCCTCCAATCCCAAAAATCCGCGATCAGAATTCAACG
Source organism: Saprospiraceae bacterium (assembly GCA_016787465.1). Classification (GTDB taxonomy): domain Bacteria; phylum Bacteroidota; class Bacteroidia; order Chitinophagales; family Saprospiraceae; genus M3007. Next base: position 570 of record JAEUUR010000296.1, read on the forward strand.
CGGTACAATACATCCGGGAAAAACCCGATTTGGTAGGTTTTACCAATTTCTCCGCGCTGGTCGTTGTAGCGCATGGCGAACACGTTCTGGTTGTTGGTTATGTTTTGAATGTCCAGGAAAAAGGTTTGCGACAGTTTGCGTTTTTTACTGTTTACCCGGATACCCATTTTCACATCCCAACGCAGGTAGTCGTCGATTTGCTCGCTAAATGCACGGTCTTCATACAGCACCTCTTTACCCAGTGCTTTGCTGGCTTCCAGATTCACCGGGGTATAAGGCCTTCCGCCGGCCATGGTAAACTTCGTATCGATGGTAAAATATTTTCTGCCGGAACGGCCCATTTTAAATTCCCGGCCGCCCAAAGCATTAAACACATAACCTCCATCGAAAGCGGTGCTGCGTTCCACCTTGTCAGAACCTTCATATTTGGAATCGAACACACTCAGCGTTACCAGGCTGTACCAACCTTTGTTGAAAAATTTTTCAGCGGTGAACTCAACGCCTGCGTTTCGTCCGCTTCCTTCATTCACCAGGTGATTTTTTTCAGGGAAAATAAAATCGGCGCCGGTGTTCAGCATGGAAAAACTGCTTGGTGCCAACTCTACCGGCACATTCGACAAGAGCTGCACATAAGTTTCCATTTTTAAACGCCAATCAGCGCTTGGTTTAAAATCATAACCTACTACAAAGTGGTTACTCCGGGTGAAACCCAAATCGGAATTGGTTTCCAGGAATGTACCATCAACTTGTCTTTCCCGGAACAAAAATACTGGCAATGGTTGCGTTTGGTGGTGGAGGCCGTAACCGACATTAATGCGGTGACGTGGCGCCGGTTGGAAATTCAATGCTACGCGCGGTTCTACAGCCACATCTTCTGTTTGATCAAAATAGAGGCCATGCAACCCGGTGTTTAGGGTAATTTTGGAAGAAACACGCCATTGGGTTTGAGCATACGCTTCTGCCTGCAAAAAATTACCGTCAAAATCGCGTTGAGTAAACAGATCGGGCAGGCCATCGTTGTTCAGGTCAGGTGTTTGGAAACGGGTATTCGAATAGGTGTCGAGGTGTTGATTTTGAAGCAAAACACCACTGCGCAACGTAAATCGATTGGTAATTTTGTTGTTGTAAAACGACGACAAGCGGTAAGTTGTAGCAGCGTCGAGCACATCAAAACGTTGTAGTAAATTGCCGTTTTCATCACGTGTCAGCAGGTCTTCGGATTTATAAGAATTGCCGGAGTATGACACGCTTGCGATCGTTCTAATATACGCGTGATCGTTGAGCAACCAACTGTGCTTCAATCCCAGCACACCAAATTTTGACACATTATAGGCATTCTCATCCCTACGGGCAAAAAGATCGGAGGTGTCAATATCCGCTCCTAAAAAGTCGATGGCGCTCCAACCGCCGATGCCGAACAAAGAGATTTTGCCGGCTTTGGTATTGCCCAGGTCGATATTGAACGACAGGTCCTTGTATTTTGGCGTTGCAGTGGTGCCTACATTCAAACCGGCAGCCTGCGCAATTTCAGCAAATGAATGACGATAGGCTACCAGGTAAGAGCCGTTATTTCGTTTGTTCAACGGCCCTTCCATCAAACCTTCCAAGCCTGTAAAAGCGCCCAATTGCAACATGTATTCTTTTTTCTCCTGATTGCCTGTGCGCAAGTTGATATCAAATACGCCGGCGGTGGCATTGCCATATTCTGCGGGAAACGCGCTGGTCAGGAAGTCGGAGTTCGCCACCATATTCGGGTTTAGTGCCGAAACCGGCCCGCCGGTGGTACCCAAGGTTGCATAATGGTTAGGATTAGGCACCGGAATGCCTTCAATGCGCCAAAGTACGCCGGTGGGCGAGTTACCCCGGATGATGATGTCATTTCGGGCATCGTTGTTGGCGGCAACGCCTGCAAAATTGGCTACCAGTTTCGCCACATCCGAACGCCCGCCGGAATAACGGAATACCTCCTCCGTATTAAACTGTCGCGCTGAAATTGTCGCCAGTTCATTGGACGGTTTGTCTTTGTCGGCTTTGGCTACGACCACGACTTCGCCTATCCGGCTGAATGATTCCTCCAGGCGTACATCAACAACCACTTCTTTACCTGCATTCACCAGCACATTCGGAATATTTTGGGGTTCGTAACCCAGGTAGTTGATGCGCAGTGATTGGCGGCCGACCGGCACGTTTTTAACAACAAATACGCCATTGACATCCGTGGAAGCGCCTAAGATTTGCGTTTCCCCTTCAGAATTAGACAGTACCTGGACGGTTGCGCCGATGAGCGGCATGTCGGATTGCCGGTCATGCACCGTTCCCCGAACGGTTTGTGTTTGTCCGAAAATCAGGATGGGAAATAAAAAAGCGGGGATGAGGAGAGAGATGATTTTTGAATTCATTGCTGTTTCGTTTAATTGATTTGTCGGGGCAAACATCCCGGCAATCAGTCGAATACGAAACAACAAAACGGTAGGTTGTCAATTTTGCGGGTTGAACCGTCAAAATCAGCGGTTCAAATAATGCCCCGCCAGGAACCCGATCCCACTTACTGCGGCGCCCACAAAAACACCCCAGGCCATATCCACGGCCACGAGCGCCAGAGGCCATCCGGCGAGCAGGGATTTATTGACCAATTCGTAGGTGGCGTAGGTAACCAGGCCAAAAAATGCGCCGTTCATGACGGCCTTTGAAAGGGAGGATGCCGGCCAAATACAGAAATACAATAATCCAAAAACGAAGATGAAATAAAACAGCCCGGCAGCGTATAAATCAGGTTTTTCCGCAAGCTTGTCGCCCACCTGGCGGCGGATAAAATCTTTTGCAAAGAGATTGATAAAGGCCAAATCCAGCATGGCATAACTAACCAGCACGGCAATAAAATGTAGCGCTATTTTCATGATTATTCCACTTTATGAACGCTTTTCTCCAGTACTTCCTGATAATACCGTTCGTAGTGCGGCAGGATATTTTCAATGTCGAACCTGCGCGCCTGCGCGTAGGCGTTGGCACGAAAAGTTTTTAACAGGGCTTCATCCTGCAATAACTTGATCGCGTATTTTGCCATTTCAGCAACGTTGCCAGCTTCACTCAAATAACCCGTTTCCCCATGAATATTCACCTCCGGCAAGCCGCCGCTGTTGGAAGAAATAACCGGCACTTCACAAGCCATTGCTTCCAGGGCTGCCAGGCCGAAACTTTCATTTTCGGAAGGAATGATAAACAGATCACAAATGGCAAGCAATTCTTCAATGGCATCTTGCTTTCCCAAAAACCGCACATCGTCGCAAATATTAAGGTCGCGGCACAGTTTTTCGCAGTGCTGGCGTTCTGGTCCATCGCCGATCATCAACAGTTTGGAAGGCACCTTTTTGAGTACTTTTTGGAAAATAAGTACAACGTCTTCCACCCTTTTTACTTTTCTGAAATTGGAGGTATGCGCAATGATCCGCTCCCCATTGGGGGCGATTATTTTTTTAAAATGGTCTTTATTGGTTTTCCTAAAACGCTCGAAATCAATAAAATTATAAATCACTTCAATATTCCGTTGGATGTCGAATTGCTCCAGCGTATCGTCTTTCAGGCTTTGAGATACAGCCGTTACGCCATCACTTTTATTGATACTGAACTCGACCACCGGTGCAAAAGCATGGTTATTCCCTACCAGGGTAATATCGGTGCCGTGGAGGGTGGTAACTACCGGCAAGTACCGCCCCTGGGTAAGCAGGATTTTTTTGGCCATATAGGCTACAGCCGCATGCGGTATCGCATAATGCACATGAAGGATATCCAGGTTTTGATATTTCACCACGTCCACGATTTTGGAAGCCAATGCCGTATCGTACGGCGGGTATTCGAACAAAGGATAATCCTCACTATCCACTTCATGGTAAAATACATTGGCTTCGAAATGGGCCAATCTGACCGGGCGGCGGTACGTGATAAAATGAATTTCATGCCCTTTACGTGCAAGCCCGAGCCCAAGTTCCGTGGCAACCACACCAGAGCCGCCGTAAGTAGGATAACAAACAATACCTATTTTCATAATTCCTCAAATAGACGGCAAATCTCTTGAATATGATTGTGATTATGTGCATTTCCGTCGAAAGCTTCTAAACAACCATTTAACGACGCTTGTTTAAAATCATACAACAACCTTCATGTCCTTTATTTGTTATACGGCACTTAGCTCCATGGAATATTTGACCAACTTGGAACAAATCTACCGTATTTTCGCAACTGATGACAACACCCGACCACGAACAGAACACTTTTGACGACGATCCGTTTGCTGAGCGGCGTAAACATGACCACATTGCGCTGGCTTTCAAAAGCCGTGTTGATGCCGGCTCGCTGGATCCACGCTTTTATTACGAACCCCTGCTCGCCGGCCACCCGGCGCCCGGTTCATTGCCGGCTATTTCCTTTCTGGGTAAAACACTCCGCGCACCGATGTGGGTGTCATCGATGACCGGCGGCACGGCCCTGGCGCGCATCATCAATCACAACCTGGCGCGCGCATGTGAGGAGTTTGGCTTGGGGATGGGGCTAGGATCCTGCCGGCAGTTGCTGTTCAGCGACGAGTTTTTGGCTGATTTTGACGTGCGCGACACCATGGGAAATTCCGTTCCCTTGTTTGCCAACCTCGGAATTGCTCAACTGGAACAACTGTTTGACCAGCAAGCGGAAGCGCGCATTCAGGATTTGATCGATAAGCTTCGGGCCGATGGCCTGATCGTGCACGTCAACCCGCTCCAGGAAGCTATGCAACCGGAAGGAGATGTCATCAAACGCCCTCCGGTTGAAACCATCCAGCAACTAATTGAACTTTTTGAATTCCCGATAATTGTCAAAGAAGTAGGCCAAGGTTTTGGACCTGCCAGTTTAAAAGCCCTGTTGAAATTGCCCCTTGGCGCCGTGGAGTTCGCCGCGGCCGGCGGCACCAACTTCGCCAAACTGGAATTACTCCGAAATAAAAAGGAGCAACAGGACACCTATGGCGGTTTGACTACCGTTGGCCATGCAGCGTTTGAGATGTTGCAATGGTCGAACTGGGCTCATGCCGAGCTGGGTCACTCCTGTAAAACCCAGCACCTCATCATCTCAGGTGGCATCAGCGATTTTTTGGATGGATATTATTTAACTCAAAAATCCGCCATTCCAGCCGTGTACGGACAAGCTTCCGCCTATCTCCAACATGCACAGGCTGACTATGAATCGCTGCGCGACTTTGTTCAATCGCAAATAACAGGACTTGAACTGGCGCGTGCATTTTTGGTGGTGCGTTAAATCCGACAAAATTTTTAGCTTTGTGCGCTCATCCACCCATTTCATAAAATCATCCAAAAACAATGAAACACATTTTATCCCTCTTATCGATTTTTTTCATCTGCATCACATTTTCAACTGCTCAAACTGACGGACAAGGTTCCGTGGCGCCCCGGCAGTATTTGAGCCCGCTTGAGGTCAAACTCGAACAGGAAGAATCAGAAGTGCAGTACTATAAAAAGTGGTTAGGCGAGTTAAAGGCAGCATATCAAGCCAAAGACATGGGAAAAGTTGCTTCCTACGAATCGGCTGTACTCATGTCGCTCCGCAATGAAATCAATCAGCTGGAACTTAAAATTGATTCGGAAGCTGCGCAAACCGAACGCCGCAAATCGGCATACAGTGGTCAATTAACACCAGTATCATCACCCGATGAAGCGCCGGCCCGCGATCCGTTGGCAGAAGCAGTTACGCCGGATGAAATACGACTTGAAACCATGAAATACACCCTGGCAGCATTCGATCGGCATGCATTTGACCCAGGTACGCCTGAAGTAGCTGCCCGCGATTTTGCCAAACTCGACAAAATCCAGGTCATCATGGAAGAGGCTTTGGCTGAACTAAAAGCCATTTTCAAAAAATGAAATTGGAAATTGGAAATTGAATGCCACTTTTTTTCATTTTAAATTTTCCAATTTCAATTCTTACCCATTTGAGCTCAATGCTACAAGTGCCGCTGCAAGCGGCAGGTTTCCGGATGCAAGCGCTTCATGGGCATAGGCATGTAATTCGGCCGTTGCGCTTTTACGGTGCAAGATAGCCAGGGCACGCTCATTGCCTGCAAGCAAGGCCGTTGCTTCCTCCGGGGAAGGCAATGCCGGCAATCCTGCCAGTTGCCCTAAATCATTGCCGGTGAGTACTTTGCTTAAACGCACAGACTCAGGCAAGCCGTCAAAACCCATGCCGATGGTGGTAACTTCCTGTACGATCTCTTCAATAGCGGCGCCGCTTGCACGAACGTAATAGAACCTGCCCATACGGCCCATTAAATCAATTTTATGCGGATCGATACGCCCCTTTTCATTCAAAACCTCTTCGGCTACATGCATTAATACGATGCGGCAAATGATCAGATTGCCTGCGCCCCCTTTCTCCCCTAAAGGTAATATCTGTTCCACTTTACATTCCATATGCACCGGACTTTCAGCCACCCGCATCGGCTTGACCAGTTCGGAAGGAATAGGGGTAAGCCCCGTTTTTACAAACTCATCCACCTCCGGGCCGTATTCGACGCTGGCAACCGCCATTTGGCGAACAATTCGGTGACTAACTACGTTTATAACCACCTCGCCGGTGTCTTCCACATTTTTGAGCGTGTCTTTGGTGGTGTTGTTGGCCACCCTTCGGTTGGAGGAAAAAATCAAAATGGGAGGGTTGCTGCTGAAAGCATTAAAAAAACTGTATGGCGCCAGGTTGTGAACACCTTCCGTACTGACAGTGCTGGCAAAAGCAATGGGGCGTGGCGCCACCGCACCTAATATAAACTGATGCAGGTCTTTGGTTGCAATCTCTTTCGGATCGATTCTAAGCATGGTCGGTTGTATGTTTGCAGGCTCAAAAGTAAAATGAATAAACATAGATGAACAAAAAAAGCATTCAATACGGACTATTGGCATTGATTTGTGCAGCCATCGCTTTCGGTGTGTGGAAATACAGAACACCCAGTGTCGGCGCCGGCGATCCGGTGCCTGATTTTCAGGTAACCACGATGGACGGCGCTTCCATAAAACTATCCGACTTAAGAGGGAAATACGTACTGCTTCATTTTTGGGGAAGCTGGTGCGGCCCTTGCCGAAAAGAAAGCCCTCACTTAGTGGAATTGTACCGAAAATACCACGAAAAAGGGTTTGAAATCCTCAGTGTAGCCATAGATGTGAATACCCGGGCCTGGCAAACAGCCATTATTAATGACCGCATGGCCTGGCCTTATCATGCTATGGAGCCTTACGATTTCGGCGGCCCCGTTTCCAAACAATTTAATATAAAATCCATCCCTGCAACATTTTTGATCAACCCACAAGGCGTGATCATGGGTGTTAACCTGATACCTGAGTATTTGGATAAAATGTTGGCTGAAAAACTGGGTAAATAACCTATTGCTGACAATTTGGCACAAAAAAATCGAGGGGCATGGTTGTTGTGGGAAAATCAAATTCCACTTGATACCATGCAAAAAAGAATCAGAAAAATATTCAATATGAAAGAACAAAATCCTGAAGATCAAGTACAGGAAACCGTGGATGCAAGCGCAGAAAATACAGAAAAAACCGCTGAAACTTCCGTTTCCGATCCACTGGAGGATTTGAAAAAACAATTGGAAGAGTCGCGCAACAAATTCTTGTATCTTTTTTCAGATTTTGAAAACTATAAACGGCACGCGGCAAAAGAACGGATGGACTTGATAACTACCGCAGGCCGTGAAATTTTGACAGCCCTTTTACCTGTGCTTGATGATTTTGATCGTGCACAAAAAAACGGAGGTCTTTCAGATGGCATGGCCCTCATTCACCATAAATTGGTGCATACGCTTAAAACCAAAGGTCTGTCGCAATTCGAAACCCAGGCCGGCGACCCGTTCGACGCGGATCGTCATGAAGCCATTGCTGAAATTCCGGCGCCAACCGATGAATTAAAAGGGAAAATAGTAGATGTAGTTGAACATGGATACAATTTAGGCGACCGCATCATTCGTTTTGCCAAAGTGGTTGTTGGCAAATAAATTAATTTCATTCTTCTGATAGCCCTGAAAGTCAATCAAACATGTCAAAAAGAGATTATTACGAGGTGCTTGGTGTTTCAAAAAACGCCAGCTCTGACGAAATAAGAAAGGCTTATCGTGAAAAAGCCATCAAGTATCACCCGGACAAAAATCCGGGCGATAAATCTGCCGAAGATAAATTCAAGGAAGCGGCAGAAGCATATGATGTCTTGAGCAACGAAGATAAAAAAGCCAGGTACGACCGATACGGACATGCCGGCGTCGACGGCATGAGCGGCGGCGGTGGAGGCGGATTCCAGGGAATGGACATGGATGATATTCTCCGCCATTTCGGGTTTGATTCAGATGATTTTTTCGGCGATATTTTCGGACGCAGGCGATCCGGCGGGCGCACACGCGGCGAATCCGGCTCTAACCTGCGCATCAAAGTCAAAATGACCCTGGAAGAAATCGCAACCGGCGTCAACAAAAAAATTAAAGTCAGAAAACAAGTCGTTTGTAATACCTGCAATGGTTCGGGCGCGCGCGAACAGGCCAGTGTAGAAACGTGCAGTACATGCAGAGGGTCGGGAATGGTAAACCGTGTTACCCAAACCCCCTTCGGTATGATGTCGACTGCTGCCCAATGCCCCAGTTGCAACGGCGCCGGGCAAATTATTAAATCGCCATGTCATGTTTGTAAGGGCGATGGCCGTACGTTTGGAGAAGATACCATTGACGTGGACATTCCGGCAGGCGTACACGAAGGCATTCAGCTTTCATTGGCAGGGCGCGGCAATGCCGGCGCCAAAGGCGGTCGTGCCGGTGATTTGCTGATAACGGTGGAAGAAACTCCTCACGAAAATTTCACACGCGACGGCAACAACATCATTTACGAGTTGTTTCTCAATTTCGCCGACGCAGCATTAGGCAATAAAATAGATGTGCCTACTTTGGATGGGCAGGCGCGCATCACCATTCCGCCCGGCACTCAGTCAGGCAAAATTTTTCGCTTAAAAGATAAGGGACTGCCGGTGCTACAACGTTATGAAAAAGGCGATATGCTGGTGCACGTGAACGTCTGGACGCCTAAAAAACTGACAGACGAAGAACAACGTATGCTGGAAAAAATGCGCAGCATGCAAAACTTCCAACCCAACCCGGGAAAAGATGAAAAG
>JAEUUR010000325.1 GCA_016787465.1 Saprospiraceae bacterium
CTGATGATTTTTATGGCATTTGCCGCCTGGCGTTTTGAACGGTTTGTCACTCATCTGCCCGGTTTGGGGCATTTTACAGAAACTGTAAAAATTGGGATGGGAAATTTGATCAAAAAGTATCCGGGCAAGGCGACCTTTTCGATGGGTGTGTTAAACGGCTTTTTGCCATGTGGGCTGGTATATGCGGCGGTTGCAGGAGCTATTTCAACCACTGATCAATGGGAAGGAGGCATATTTATGGCCCTGTTTGGATTTGGCACCTTACCACTTTTGTTTTCCGTAAGTTTGTTTGGAGGCTCTTTCGGTCTCAAATTGCGCAAACAAATACGCGTGTTACAGCCTGTATTGATGACGCTTGCCGGTTTGCTGCTCATTCAGCGCGGGCTTCATCTCGATCTCTCCTTGTTTGAATCGGCCGTGCCTAAAGCAGGCATGGATTGCCATTAAAATTAAGTGACTGTTCGCTATTAGGAAACAGAAATTAGAAATTAGAAATTAGAAATTAGAAATTAGAAATTAGAAATTGGATGATTAGGTTGTGAGGTAATTTCTAATTTCCAATTTCCAATTTCCGTCACATTGTTTCCTGATGGCGGATAGTCAATTAAAATTATTCCCCTTTTTGCGATAATACGACTAAAAGGATGCCTTGTTGACTGTTTACCACCCGGTCGACGCGCACAAATACGCCCGGTTGAACCTCGCGATCTTCCCCTAAACGCATGTCGCCACGACGTAATTCAATGATGTCGCCCCAGGCTTTTAACGGTGCTTGCTTTTCCGAAAAAGAACTCAAATAAACAAACTGCCGGGAAGCTTCCTTCATCCAAAAGGAATCGGGTAAGGCTGCATAATCTCCAGGTACTGTAAACCGGTATTCCTGCCTGGATTGGTTACACACTTCCTGGCTGATTTCAAGCAGGATGCCTCGATCCAGCAGCAGGCTTTCAAGTGATTGAGTGCCTTGTTGCTCAAAATTGTATTCCGTTACGTGCGGCAACCCTTTTTCAAACACCGGACTCGGCTTGTATTTGCAACTTTGGCTGTTTTCACAGGCAAAAAAGGTGGTCAATGCTACAACGGCCGGCAATAAAAACCTGTACCTGAATTTAATTGTTTTCGCAAATTGATTCATGATGATGGACGATTGAAAAGCCAAAAGTAATAGCTTGCGCCGGATTATAAATCCATTCAATTTCTGATGACCCGCATAGGACTTTTATCCGATACCCATTCATTCCTGGATGACCGGGTGTTTACCCATTTCGAAGATTGTGATGAAGTGTGGCACGCCGGCGATTTCGGTAGTGTGGAGTTGGTGGATAAGTTGCTTGATTTCAGGCCATTGCGGGGTGTTTATGGTAATATTGATGGCGCAAAAATACGAAATATGATGCCCCTGGATCTTCGTTTCGAATGCGATGGCGTACCTGTTTTTATGACCCATATAGGCGGCTACCCCGGTCGCTACGAACCGAGGGTTGGTAGATTGCTTAACGATGATCCGCCGGTAAACGGTCTTTTTATCAGTGGGCATTCACACATTTTAAAGGTGATGCCGGATCGACAGTTGCAATTTTTGCATGTCAACCCGGGAGCCTGTGGAAATGAAGGCTGGCACAAGGTTAAAACATTGGTCAGATTTACATTGGATGCCGGGAAAATTGAAAATTTTCAAATCATTGAACTGGCCAAATAAGCCTAAAATTGTTTTGCCCCGGACATTTATAATTCATTAACGGGATAAAAACCGGGCAATTGCCTTACTTTTGCAACCAATTGAACAACTTGCTTGTTACAACACCTAAAATCTAAATCACCCATCAATTTTATTGAAATGGCATACGAATTTAACGATTCTAACTTCCAAACAGAAGTACTCGAAAGTAATAAAGTCACCCTCATTGACCTTTGGGCAGAATGGTGTGGCCCTTGTAAAATTATGACTCCGGTAGTAGATGAGTTGGCTGTCGAATTTGAAGGTAAAGCGGTAATAGGCAAACTCAATGTAGATGATAACCCGGAGGTTCCAACTAATTACAACGTTCGGGGTATTCCTACGTTTTTGATTTTCAAAAATGGTGAGTTGTTTGATAAAGTTGTTGGCGCAACGACCAAACAGGCGCTGAAAGAAAGGCTTGAAGCCGCCCTTTAATCAGGGTTTTAACAGCCCGTTTGAAGCCGCTGAATATTCGTTTCTTCAGCGGCTTCACTTTTTTACAATGAAACGTGGAAGTTGTTGATCAGGTCGCTGGCTATTAAATGGTTTCTGCCGCTTGATTCTACAGCAAGATCAGCTGCTCTGCCATGCAACCACACACCCAATAATGCGGCATGCTCCGGTGCATAACCTTGCGCTAAAAGCCCTGTAATAATGCCCGTCAGCACATCGCCTGAACCGGCCGTTGCCATGCCCGGGTTGCCGCTCGAATTGAACCAGCACTGTCCGTCGGGAAGCGCCACCGCGGTATGAGCGCCCTTCAAAACAATTACTACCTGGTACTTTTGAGCCATGTCGCATTGCAGGCGGCTTCGTTCAAAGTCATTTGCTGAGGCGCCAAACAGACGTTCAAATTCCTTTGGATGCGGCGTGAGTATGGAATGTGGAGGAACCGAATTCAGGATTTCAGGGTGCTCCGAAATTAGGTTGAGCGCATCGGCGTCCAGTACCAAAGGCTGTCGGAATTGCGCAAGCGTT
>JAEUUR010000329.1 GCA_016787465.1 Saprospiraceae bacterium
CGTTTAACTTCGTCACGCTCACTAGAAATCAAATCGATGAGCGAATCCAGCGCTGGGTTGATCAACTGCGAACGGTTGTCGCCGGCAGGAGCCAACGAATTTGAATGGTATCGCTGCGCCATTTCGGTTGAACCAGGGAACAAGGTGGCTCCCAGGAAGGCGGTTTGATAGTCGCCGTTTCTGGTTTTGGGATTAAGTTCAGTCAGATCAATCGAAACGGATTTTATTTCAATACCGGCCTGACGCGCAGCTTCGGTTACCATTTCGGCATATTGCCGGCTGGTATTGACATTGGTTACCAGCAGTTCGATACTCAGTCTGGTTGATTGGCCGTCAATCACCTTATCCAAAATGCCGTCGTTATTCGCATCGGCCCAACCGGCAGCGGCCAGCAGATCCTGCGCTTTTTTGATATTGAAATCGTATGGTACAATGTCTTTGTTGTAATATGGTTTGCTTGGCAGGATATTGCTGACGGTACGTTCGGCTAGCCCCAGGCGGATATTGGCAATCGCTTTGTCGTAGTCCACGATATGTGCCAGCGCTTTTCTGACAGCCAGTTCTTTAATAACAGGTTTCGTCATGTTGAACAGCCAGCGGTTGTATTGCATGGGAGGCTTCACTTCGAAATCGTATTTAGCTGCGATGGAATCGTTGTTTTTACATTCAAAATATTTCGCCGGACTAAATGATCCTGCAACGATGTCCAATTGTTCGTTTTTCAACATATTGAACACCACGTTTTCATCTTTCACTACTTTGTAAATGATCTTATTCGGGTATGCCGCCAGGAGCGGCACGCGTTCGGCCACCTTGTCGCCCCACCAGTTTTCTTTTTTCACCAGGATCAGGCCCTGGTCGTTAATGGTTTCGATGCGGTACGGGCCGGAGCCTGTTACGAAATTGGGATCGTTAAGGAATTTAGGCTGTTGGAATTCATCGGCAAAGGCTTTCATGTTAGGGTCTGTAGTGAAAGCTTTTAATTTGGTTGAATCCAGGAAGTCGGCTAATGGGACGTTGGTCATTTTGTTGCCTGGATCGTAGTTGTAAGCTGGCATAATCGGGAAAAGCAACAGCCCTTCCACGGCCATGAAATAGTAGTCTTTATAATAGATCGTGAACTTTTTGGGATTGGCCGGATCGATTTTAAATTCACTGATGTTATCGAAGTAAGAAAGATATGCCTTGGAAGGAATCAGTGGGTGGAAAACCAGCTTCAAGCTGAATTCGATGTCTTTGGCTGTTACAGGCGTTCCGTTGTCCCAAGCCGCTTCGGGAATGATTTCCACATCAGCAGCAAGTTCCCCCTTGTGTGGGCCATCGGTCACTTCATACACCTGAGGCACTTGTTTAATGATGATCGGCACGAGGGTCAGCGTAGCTGGGTCGAGATCTCCCATAGTTTGGAAAATACGGGCGCAGGGATATATATCAGCGAATACCAAAGACAAAAACGGATTGATCTTCGATGGAGCCGCTTCATAACGGATGCTCAACTCGGAAGGCCCTTCTGGGCCTGAATTTTGGGTGCAAAAACGAACAATCAGCAGCAGTGCAACAACTGCAATACCGATCAGGATTCGTCTGGGTGTCAGAAAACTTGAGTTCATGGTGGAAATTTTAAGTGAGCGGATGAAAATAAAGTGTAAAAATACCTGAAAAAAAATTTATTTCATGGGAACTTTCCTTTTCCCCCTTGCGTTGTGTCCAAAAGTCGGTGACCTTTGCAGTCCCTTTTATTAAACCGAACCATCTATGACTACCTTAAGCTACACGGCAAAAGACGCACAAGCGCGCGTATTCGAGCGGGAGTTCATCCCACTCAGCAATGCGGTGTATGCGTTCGCGTTACGCCTGACGGGCGACGCAACACAGGCGGAGGATCTTTGTCAGGAAACGTTCATGAAAGCATGGCGCTTTATCGGACGTTACACGGAAGAAACAAATGCAAAAGCCTGGTTGTTCCGCATCTGCCAGCACGCCTTCATCAATGAATGGCGGAAACGCAAAAATCAACCTTACAAGGTCGATTACGAAGACATCGTAGTGTACCACAACGAAGATGATCCGGGCGCTCAACGGTACGATTACCTGCGCTCCGAACATCAGAACGATCGCATGGGCGATGAAGTCACACGCGCTATCAATGCGCTGACGCCGGCTTTCCGTGCAGTTGTTCTGCTCGATCTGGAGGATTTTACCTACGAGGAAATCGCAGCATTGCTCGACCTTCCGATCGGAACCGTCCGTTCCCGCCTGCACCGCGCACGCAAAACCCTTGCTAAACAACTCAGCCAATACGGCAAGTCGCAGGGATACAACGTGCAGGATACCGAAGGTGAAGCGGGCGTCGATGAAGAGCCTTTAGATTAAACTGCAAAGGGTTTGCCACGCGAAAGAATTTTCGCTCCCGGCAAACCCTTTTTTTATCACGGATTACTTTGATTCTCGGATTGCACGGATTGATTCAGCTGATTTTCAGAGATGTAATTGAAGTAAATTTTGCAATCCAAAGCGCCCTGAACATAACCAGTCCAACCCGGATAAACCAACAAACAAAATTTAATAACCCTTTCAACCGTAACTCAACATGTCGTTCACTCGTCAACATACCACCACTGCATCGCTGCTGCCCCAGGGCACTGGCTCCTTGTCTTTCATTACATCACCCTTGTACGCAGAAAATTGGCGCAACAAATCCATATGTCCGCAAACGGCAGGCAACCGGTCCGGGCAGTTTGATTGGCCCGGCCAGGGATGCTGTAATTTGAAAACAAGCAGAGGAACAGTGCGTGAAACGTTGGCACAAAATTATTTTACAATGAAAAATGCACGCAAACAGCGCGGCGAGATGGCATCCACCGACGCTACCCAATTCAACCCCGGCCCAATCGTCCCGGATTCCGTAGATGACCTCCAAATCCTCGAAAACGAAATTTTCCACTCCAAACCCAGGCCCCGGCACCCAGAATCTCCCGAAGCAGAGTCGTTTCGTTCCTGGTTAAAAGCACACACACCCAAACATTCGGCCTCTCCGGCCCTGTTGGAACGAATAAGAAAAATTACTGAAGATTTTAAATGACTTTGCCAACCATACCTACCTGATCTATTTCCATTGCAAATCGCCGGAATGATGTAACAATCGCTCCGGCGATTTTTTTGATCACAGATTATTTTGATTTCACTGATTGCGCGGATTGATTTACCGGATTTTCATCCGAACACAAAAACACTTAAACACAAAACACTTAAACACAAAAACACTTAAACACTTAAACACAAAAACACCCAACCACATAAACACATAAACACATAAACAATCTATCTTTTCGCCCTAATCATCCGCCTTTATGTCCCGAATACAGGAGAATGACTGGACGAAACTCCGTCTGGCCTTCGAACAAAATACCCTGGTGCTGGTCATCGGTCCCTGGTTCAACCGCATAGCCGGCCAATTCGTCGCCGAACAACTGGCTACGCATCTGCACCGTGAACTCGATGCCGAAAACCGCCCGGAAACATCCACCGACCTCACCACCATCGCCGGACTGCTCGTCCGCGACAAAGGCCGGGCCACCCTCGAAGTAGCTGTTGATCAGTTTTTTCAACAAACCCTGCCTGTTTCAGACATGCAAGGCTTGCTGGCCCAACTACCATTCAAAATCATCATTAACGCCAGCCGCGACAAACAAATCTGCAACGCGCTTGATTTGCACAATGTCAAATACCGCGAGGAATTGTACCATTTTAAACAACCCCGCGAATTTGTCTATAACGCTTCCGACTCCCGCACCTTCGTATATCACCTGTTCGGAGCCGTGAATTGCCGCGACGACAAAGCCGGGCAGACCAATAAAACCCTGGGCTCGCTCGTCATGACCGGCGCCGACCAGGTGGAATTCGTTAAACAAGTGGTGCAAACGGAACGCAAAATTCCCAACTCCCTGCTGGCCGAACTGAACGACACCAAAACCTACCTGTTCCTCGGATTTAACTTCGACGACTGGTACCTCCGGCTGCTGCTCTACGGACTGGGCCTGAGCGACAGCGCCGATGCCATGCCCAGCTGGGCAGTCAACGCCGGCTCAAACGAATTGAACTTTGCCACCACCGTGTTTTTCAGTTCCAGGTATAAACTCAATTTCCTGTCGCTCGACGAGCAAACCTTCATCCAGGATTTGCACCGGCGCTACACCGAAATGACCACGCGCACTGATACCGCGCTGAACGAAGGCAAAACCTTGAAAGCGCTCGTGGTGTACGACTCAGCCGACGAAGGCGTGCGCGCGGAGTTCATGCGCGCGCTGGCGCCCCTGCGCAACCGCTACCGGTTGGAAGTGCAGGAGCTCTTGCCCGGCGATCAGGTGCTCGATACGCTGGCAGAACAAGCCCGCAACAGCCAGTTCATTTTTCCGCTGATTACCGCCAATTTTTTGGCCAGCGACCCGCTCATCGAACTGTTTTACGATAAAATTCTGCCGCTCGACACCCCGGGGAAAACCATCGTTTCTCCGGTGCTGGGCAGCCCCTGCCAGTGGAAACCCCTGCTGCGCGGCCCCGTATTGAACGCCGTGTTGCCCAACAACCTGGAGCCCGTCAGCAAGTGGGCCGACCCGGCTGAGGCCTGGACGGATGTCGCTCAGGAAATTGAAAAACGCATTAAAATCCATTTTCTATCATGAAAACAGCTGAATACCGCTACCCGGGGCTTCAGCCGTTTGAAACGAAAGACGCCGCCCTGTTTTACGGTCGCGAACGCGAAGCGCGCGACCTGTATGCCCAGGTTCAAGTGGAGAAAATGGTGGTGCTGTTCTCCAAATCAGGGATGGGCAAAAGCTCGCTCCTGAATGCAGGCCTCACGCCCTTGCTGGAAAAAACACCCATGTTGCCCTTGCGCGTACGCCTGAGCAATGAAGCTGTACCGCTGGAACAACAGTTTTTGAACGAACTGGAAAGCGATGAATGGAAAGACGCTGTCACACTGGATCCGGCTTTGCGGAAAGCGGGCGCCACGCTCTGGGAGCAAGTGAAAGCCGCCAAATTCGCCAAAAACGGCGAACCGGCCATTCCCTTGTTTGTGTTTGATCAGTTTGAAGAGGTGTTCACGCTCTACAGTCCGGCGCGGCGCGCCCGCTTTCTGAGCGAACTGGCCGACCTGGCCAACGGCAATCCGCCGGAAACCTACCTCGATCGCCTGCGCGCACGTATCCGTGCGGGTGAACGCCTGGATGTGCGCGCGCTCGAAGCT
>JAEUUR010000335.1 GCA_016787465.1 Saprospiraceae bacterium
ATGATGATTTCCACCTTCGCGGTGCCGGCGTCTTTTTCATAATCGATCGAGATTATCCGGCCGATTCGGTTCACTTTTTCCCCTTTTTTGATGTTGGCAATGTACGCTTCGCCCGAGCGGATTCTCAAACTATACTGATCCGTCACGGTGAACAATTTAAAATCAGGGTGGAACGAACGCCTAAGTCTTTCCGGCTCGCCGTTGGCCGTGCCTTCGATGTAATCCATCAGCGTCGCAGTGATTTGCTCGATGTCGGATTTGGCGTTTTCGGTTTGTGCGGTGGTAAATGTGGCGATGAGGAGGAAAAATAGTAGGTTCAGTGTTTTTGATTTCATGTTAGAAAATGTTTAAGCAAGTTTAGAATTCTAACTCCAATGAGCACGCTCGTTTATGCTTTAAGCCGGCCGCTCACAATCCAATAATGTTCCAGTTCAATGTATTCCAGGTCGGTCAGGAAAGACAACAGTTTTTGCCGCAGGAATGCTTCGGTGGGAAAATTTTTTAAAACCAGGTGTTGGGTTCCGTCAGCAAGGGTCCTTGTTTGAAAGGTGTTGCCGAACTCGTCGGTTTGGGTGATACTTCTCTGATCGTGGCTTCCGCCTGTCACCGGCTTGCTGTCGATAAAAGCCACTACGCTGCCCGGTTGTAAAAAATGAAAAGTCTTTTGCAACAGCCCGTCGAGGTCTTGCAGCAACACATGGCTCCAGATAAAGCCTCCGAACAAGCCATCGAAGCGGCCGTCGAGTTGGAGGGAAAACATATCCGCAGCCTGGAACACGACATTCGGCGCTTGGATGCGCTCCCGGGCTATTTCAAGCACACTTTCGTTGATGTCGGTCGCCAGGATAGAAGCTGCCGTTTTTGAAATTTGATCTGTCCAGTAGCCCGTTCCGCAGGCGATTTCCAGGATATTTTTCCCGGAAAACAAGGCCTGGAAAAGCGCTGTAGCATCTGCCAGATCTTGTTGTTCTTCAGGAATTTGATACACCCGGTCGTATTCTTTGGCCCGGGCGTGGTAATAGGTGGTCAGGTTTTCGTTCATGTGCTTTTGTTTGGTCGAAACTTACGACAATCTTTGATTTGCATGTACCGAAAAAGGTTCCCGGAGATATCGCAGATAGTTTCGCAGAATCCGCAGAATTCATCCTCTGTTGTATAGAAAAGAATGGAGCTTGAGCGCTGCGTTTCTGAAGGAAAATTCTATTAAAAAAACTACCGCACGACCGCCGGCAAAATGTACTCCTCCATCATTTTATCCACTTGTGCATGGCCATACGGCCGGTTATAGGCCTTGGCGGTAATCACAATCGTCAGGGGCAAGTCTTTAAACACAAACACCTTGCTGCCGCCGTTGCCGGCACAATAGAAGGTTTCGTAGTTTTTGCCATTCACCTGGTAGGTTTTGTTCCAGAACAAGTACCCGTAAAATTCATTGGTCCGTTCAGGAATCGGGAATTGTTTGGTGAACGATTTTTCCACCCAGGCTGCCGGTAAAAGTTGCTGGCCGTGCCACTTCCCTTTGTTCTGATAAAGCTGACCGACCTTGGCAAGATCCAGCGAGGTTAATTGCAGACCGCCGGCCGTGTTCACCACTTTTTGGGGCGTGTATTGCCATTGGTAATGGCTGATTTGCAAAGGACCAAACAGTTTTTGGTGGGCATATTTTTCCAGTCCTTCAGGTGTGGATCGGTGCAGGATATCACCCAACAACACAACACCTGCCGTAAAATAATCCCATTGTTTGCCGTTCGCTTTTGAACTATCCATCGGCAAATCCAGGGCGAATTTGACCCAATTCTCCGAAGGGTACATGTTTTCTTCATTGCCCGGCGAATCGCTATTGAAATCCGAACCGTTGAAGGCGGAGCTCATGGTTAGCAAGTTTTTGAGGCTGACACGCTCCTTTTCAGGCGCATAGTTGGCAAATTTCGTCAGATCGTAAAAATCACGCAGCGTTTGAGATTCACTTTTGATATATCCATCCTGGATCGCCATGCCCATCAGCAAGGAGGTGAATGACTTCCCCACCGAACGGGTATCGTGCAGCGTTGTCCGATCGGCATTGTTAAAATATTCTTCCAACAACAACCTCCCATCTTTGACAACCACAATGCTCGTGATCTCCTTGAAGGATTGCCGGATGATTTCCTTGTTCAGCTTTTTGATTTTATTTTCGTCGAACCGTTCATTCGACTTTTCAAATCCGCTGTTTTCGGCAATGGGCTGAACAGCGATTTGTGCTGCCGTTATTTTTTCACTTTTAATGATCAATTCCAGATCCCCCGCGGCTATCAAATCGCCCACCAACGCCTCGCTGTTTTTTTGCAGTTGTACATATGGCCGCAATTCTACCCGAAAACGATGAACGCCATCCGTCAGCGCCTTGTTTCCGCCGTTTGATTTGAACCTGTCGAACAAATAAATCGACCAGAAATCGCCACCGTTGGTGTCGGTAAAAGGCATACGGAGGGTAGTGGTGGCGCTTTTTCTCAGTCCGCACCCGTGATGGATATTTTCCCGGTAAATGAGTTTCCCGTCGACGAAAAACGAAAACTGGTAGTTGCCTTTCTGATTGAGTTCCTCTTCCGGCAAATCCGGGGCAAGCCGGTGCATGTAATTGGTGATCGAGTTATCCATAAACACCCGGAAGTTCAAATTGGAGGCCCGGTTCAACACATGCGTTTTTAGAAAATCCGACTCCTTGCATTGATCCAGCGGGATGTTCCCATCCATAAAGATGATTTTGCCGAGGTTGTTTTGGTGAATGGGGTGTTTGATTCCATCGGTTGGAACCAGGTCGGGGATTTGGGAAAAGGCATTGACGCTGAGGAGCAGGCCAAGGAAAATCAGGGCCGAAATTTGTTTCATAGTTGTTGTTTAGTAGATCACCTTAAAAGTCTGTTCAAAGGAACACGCATCATTCACTCCGCAGCGACTTCACCGGATCGGTCAGCGCCGCTTTGATACTTTGAAAGCTCACCGTCAAAAATGCGATCAGTACCGCAATAGCCCCGGCCAGTGCAAAAATCCACCATTGAATTTCGGTGCGGTAGGCAAAGTCGGACAACCAGCGTTGCATGAAATACCAGGCGATTGGCGTAGCCAATACCACCGACAGCACCACGAGTTTCAAAAAATCGCGGGCCAGCAACCCGGTGATGCCGGCCACCGAAGCGCCGAGTACCTTGCGCACACCGATCTCCTTCACCCGTTGGTGCGCGGCAAACATGGCTAAACCGAACAAGCCCAGGCAGGCAATAAAAATGGCTAAACCGGCAAAAACCAGGTATAATTTACCCTGCTGTTGTTCGCTTTGATACAAACGGCCGTAATTTTCATCCAGAAATGTGTACTGGAAGGGATAATCCGGATTGAACTGACTCCACACCTTTCCAGCCCAGGCAAGTCCTTCCGGCGTATTTTTCCCCAGTTTAATGGTAATACTCCCCAGGTTGCGGGTGTTTCTGGGGATGTAAAAGATCATCGGTAAAATATCCTGATGCAGGCTTTCAAAATGAAAATCTTTCAAAACACCGACCACAAAACAATCGGTGCGACCGCCGTAATTGAGTCGCTTACCGATGGCTTCATCAGGCGTTTTCCAGCCGATGGCACGCACTGCAGATTCGTTCAGCAGCCAGGCGTGGGTGGTGTCGGTCAAGAATTCCCGTGAAAAACTGCGCCCGGCTGCAAGCGGAATTCCATAGGTTGGTACAAAATCGATGTCGACAGCTATGGATTTCAGGGTAATGCCTGGGTTCGACATGGTGTCGCCCAACTGGGCGCTAACGTTGCCCAGGTCGTCGAGCAGGCGCCCGGAGGGAATCCGGGAGGAGCGCGTAGTGCCCACCACCGCGGGGTTCGACAACAATTCTGTACGGAACGACTCCCAACGCGGCGTCAAATCGCTGTTACTTGGCAGGTTGATGATCTGTTCGCGGTTGTACCCCAGCGACTTGTTTTGTAAAAAATTCAATTGCCGGTAAATCACCGTGGTGCCGACCAGCAACACGGTAGCCAGGGTGAATTGCAACACCACCAACCCTTTGCGCATGGATGCCTGGCTTCCTCCCACGGATGCCGCGCCTTTCAGAGCGGCTACAGGTTTGAACGAGGCCATAAACAAGGCAGGGTAAGCGCCGGCAAGTACCCCGGTGAACAGGGCGGCGCCAAACAACGCAGCAGGTGTTTGCCAACGCAACCAATCCCCTTCGGGCAATTCTACGCCAAGTGTTTTTTCGAGCAACGGAACACCCAATCCGGTCAATCCCCAGGCAATGGCGGAGGCAAACAGCGTCAGCAGCACACTTTCGGCAAGGAACTGCAGCCGCACCTGACCGGGCATCGCCCCTGCGCTCTTGCGCACGCCCACCTCGCGCGCGCGGCGCAGGGAAAAAGCGGTAGCCAGGTTGACGTAGTTGATGCCGGCAATCAGCAGGATGATGCCGGCAATAGCTGCAAACAACCGAACGCGCGCCATATCGCCGCCGGGTTCTATTTCATCGTCGTGGTGGCTTTTCAGGTGTATATCGGTTAACTTCTGCAAGTGCAGTTCGGTAAACTCATGGGGTTTTCGGGTAGCCTGCACATTGGGTGGCGGCGGCGGAAAAACCTGATCGAGAAAGGCCGGGAATCGAGCCGCCATCTTGCCGGGGTCGAACTGAGGGGCGGTCAGGATATAGGTGTAAAAGGCGTTGTTGCCGAAGTTGGTTTTGAGGTTTGTTTCCCCGTAAATGGTGGAATCGCGCAGGATGGAAAAAGACAACAGCAGGTCGGGGTGCAGGTGCGAAGCGACCGGGAAATCGCGGTACACGCCGGTTACCTTTACCCGTTGGCGGTTGTCGAACATAAGCGATTGCCCTATGGGGTCAGTATCGCCGAAATAACGTTTGGCTGTAGTTTCGGAGAGAATGGCTTGCCAGGGTTCTGCCAGGGTTGCTGCGCTGCCGCTCACCATCGGCAGATCGAAGATGCGGCCGAATTGTTCATCGGCGAAAAAGACGTTGTTTTCCTGAAACTTGCGGTCGTCGGGCGTGCGCACGGTGGTATTGGTTGAGAGCAGCCGCGTAATGTTTTCTATTTCCGGAAAGTGCTGGGGCAGTAATTCACCAAAGGGCGGGGCAATGGCACTCAAATGCAAATCGACAGAGCCATCGTTATTCAAAAACGAACGCGTTACGCGCCAGATGCGGTCGGCTTGGCTGTGGTGGCGGTCGTAGCGGGTTTCGCCCATGATATACAAACCGATGAGCAAGCAGCAGGTGAGGCCAATACTGAGGCCGCCCAGGTTCAACAGGGTTTGCATGCGGTTGCGCAGCAAATTGCGAAAGGCAAGTTTGATGTAATTGTTTATCATAGCTGGGTAAAGGAGGTGCGTACAGGTGGAAAATTCCAATAGAACCCAAGAAAAGTATCCGCAATTGGAATGCCACAAGATGATTGATTGATAACCAACTAGTTAGAAGCAGTTCGGCGTTCGAAAACGGACAGAAAGGTGTTCGCAAGGGGACATTAGTGGGGGCGTTACCATGCCCCCGTTACCTCCACCGTTCGGTTTGCCGTTACAGTTACTGCCAGCGTTTTTTTTCCTAACCCGGCAGGTTTTACCGCACTGAAGCGTATCTCGTATTCACCTGGTTCGAGTAAGAACGTTTTTGGATTGGAGGAGGCTGATTGATAGGTGCGACCGTTGGCAACATTTACGCCGGTTTTTTTGACAAATACGCCAACTGTTGCATCTACAAGCATATTGCCTTGGCGTGCGCCGACTTTCAATTCACCGGATTTCCAATCATGAGAAAGAGCAATCGTTGCAGCCCCAGTCAATCCTTGTTTTTCCACGCTGATTTCCGGTTTCCCTTCAAGTTCTACGGAACTAACGACTACATCGTACAAACCGGGCAATACCTGAAATTTAACTGGATTATTCTTGGCGTCTTTGTATGAACGGGATTGGGCGGCTACTTCCTTCGTTCCAGAGCGGTAAAGTTTGACCACTGCATCTGACAAGGCGCCATTGCGGGTAACGAGGATTTCAAACGTGCCTTTCGCAAAATCCACAATCCGGTGCAGGGTATCATTTGATGTAATTTTTAAATCAATTAAACGCTGTACGGGATTTCCGTCGAGTGTAATGGCGCTGATTTCTGCCTCGTAATCGTCTGCGGGGAGTAAAAGAATACGTGGATTGGTTTCTGCTCCGGTATACGTTCTGCCGAGGGCAGTTTCTTTGGATTCACCTTTTTTAAAAGCCTTTACCATGGCATCCACGGGTTTTCCTTCCAGCATAACTTTTATCGAGAGAAACCCGCCATTTTTGACCGGCGCTTCCACGGTTTGTTCAAGCGCTCCAGCCAACTCATCGGCATTGTTTGCCGGGAAATATTGTCCACCGCCAGCTTGGGCAATGCATTCCAATGGAGAGAGGTCTTGTTCTTCGATGCCGAAGCCGACAACGTGCAGGGTAATTTTTACCCCCTGTAGCCTTGCTTGTCTGACCAATTCGCAAGCATTCCCGTCGCAAGTTTCAAGTCCGTCGCTGACGAGAATGATATTGACAGGAACATTGGCGGTTTTTGCCATATTCAGTGCATGTGCAATTGATTTTGCAATAGGCGTTTTGCCTTGCGGATTAATGGCGTCCAGTTTAGCCAGGTATGCTGGTTTGTCGAGCGGTGCGAGCGGCGCCAGGGTTTCGATGTCGTTACAGTCGCTTTTGCGTTGGTGGCCGTAAGCGATCAACCCGACATGCGCATCGGCTGGGAGGGTTTGTACCAGGTTTTTCATAACCCTTTTGGCAATGACGATTTTGTATTCTGCGCCAAGTTTTTGCCACATAGAGCCGGAGGCGTCGAGGATAAACAAGTGTTGTCCGTTCTGGGCAAAAGCACCGACGAACAACCCGGAAAACAACAAAGAGAAGAGTAATTTTTTCATCGGAATTTGGATTTAAAAGTGGTGGATGTGCTTGCGAAGTTAGGGGTTTGGGTGCGTATAACCGTTTATTGAGAAAAAAAACAATCAATCCGTTAAAACCGGTCACACCGTCTTGATTTTGGCTTTTCGCTTAAAAATAATTTCTTTGTCAAGAAAACTGATTTGGACAGCTACAAAACTGGTAGTAAGTCTGTATTTTACACAAAAACTTATGCAGCATGAACCACACGATTTTTCTCAGGCTACTTATTTTTAGCATCACTGTTTTGACGGGATGTCGAAAGCAAGGTGATATAATTTCTGATGTCAATTTGAAAGAAGTCTGCGAAGTACGAACCGATGTTTTGCCACCGAAAGGATACGAGGTCAATATGATTGGTAGCATTGATTTTAATGGCAGTGCAAAAGCTTTTCAGTTCGTCGACGAACTAACAGGATTTGCGATGATGAATAATAATGTAGGGGGCTATGTTGAAGTTTTTAAAACAACAGATGGCGGACAAACCTGGGCCAACCTGGATATTGGTATACAGCAATATGCTCGGGGAATGGTGTTCAAGAATGAAAATCTGGGCATTATCACTTGCCATGACATCACCGGATGCCCGCCTCCGAATTGTCAGAACCGATGCGTCATGCTCAAAACAGAAAACGGAGGTTTAGACTGGAAAGAAATTGAATTCTCAGAATTTAAAGGCATTTTATATCACCCTCAGTTCGACAGCGAAGGGAATCTGTACGCAAATTTGAGCTTTGACGGCCATCATACAATAATGAAATCCGAAGATGAAGGAGTGCACTGGGATACACTTGTAGTTTCGTCCGCGCTGGATTTTACCTTGCTGTCTTATAGTTTTAAGCTATTTCAGGATAAAATTTATGCTTCCGCAAAAGATGGCCGCATATTGGTGCTTGGTACCGATGGGCAATTGATCAAATCGATAGAACTCAATGCCTCCCCTATTTGGGATTTGGAAATTATCGATGAAAACAACCTGGTTGTAGTTGTGTCGGGGAAAGTACTTAAATCAACCGACGGAGGCGTCACCTGGCAAACGATATTGGAAAAAAGCACAAGGATGATCGGCTTTGACTCAGTCTCTAAAGGATTGATGTTGATTCAAAAAAGCAGTTGTCCTACGGACGTGTATCAGGTGAACGACTTGATTGCTGCTACATGGGATGGGGGGGGCAACTGGTCGGAAGCAGAACAAACCACCACCAATTTACGCATTGGTTTTAGTAATAGCCAGAAAATGGGAGCCGGAAATTGGTTGATGATGTTGGGAAATCAGTTGTTTCGAGTCAGGGAAAAATAAAACTCAAACGAAATTCTATGAGCGCAATTTGGGCTGGGTTTTCAAAACCTCATTCACGCCAACCACTTTTTAAACGCCGCTGCGATTTTTTCTTTAAAACCTCGATTCCTGATTCCTGCGTTTCGAAGTAATTCTTTCTGCGCCAAGTCAATCCAGTAATCACACAAGGGTTCTGTTTGAGGAAATTTTAGAGCAATTTCTTTGAGTTTATTTATACACGCGTTTAAATCTGCCATTGGAAAAACATCGGTAATGCACAGGGCAATTTCAATGGCGCGTTGGTTTTCGTTATCCAGACTCAACCCGCGCCAGCGTTGAATTTTTTCACCGTTATCCTTGGTGCTCCAAATCAGGATAGACAACAAGCATCCGACTTTGTGTGTGTTTTCGCCGGCTGAGTTGTCGATGATATACTGGATATAGTCGGTGTCTTCATGTGCCTGGATAAATTCATCAACCAGGTCAAATACCGCTTCATCGAAATCCCGTTCGAATGGATTTTGAGGGTTCAACTGGATACAGGAATAGATTTGGGCGAGTTGTGGCGAGCTACTGCCTTGAGTGAAATTCATGGGCAGACATTGTTTATTTCAAATCCTCATTCTCGGGAACGGGCAAATTCCATAACTCGGCAGTCAAGGCAGCATCATCCGGGATGTTTTGGTAAATGGCTTGTATGTTGTAGCCCTTTGTCTGCATCAGGTAATAAACTTTAAGGTGATAAAGTCGGTAAAGGCCTTTCGAAGGGTCAAGTTCAGGGGCCCGATCGTGCCACAGCGCAAGGTTCTCCCGGAAGTTAAAATTGCCGCCTTTCCCGATATAATCCGCATACCCTTCGGTAAGCCAGGTGGGATAATTCCAGCTCCCGCGGCCAGTGTACCTTGATTGCATCACATGGGTCATTTCATGGGCAAAATAGTACCATAACGGCCGATCATTGAATGAAAAAGGATTTTTCGCGAAATACCATTCGTTGGGAGGTATGATTTTATGGTTCGGAATATCGCAGGGCCTGAAAAAGATATTCCTCGTCAGGTCGTATTGGGCCACCGCGTCCGCCAGGGTGCTTCCTTGTGTGAAAAAACCAAAACGCCACAGGTCGTTACACAGGAACAGCCTGAAATGTTGAGTTGTATCGTACAATTCCGAAGTTGACATCCGGACCAGCGCGCTGTCAATAATTCCATAAATTTCAGCATCGATGTTTCTGTCAGAATAAACAGTGCACTGCTTGTATTCGATTTTATGAGCAAACAAGATCGTTGGGAAAAACATTATGCCCAGGTAAGTCAGGCCCAGTATCAGAAAACCTATCCCTGCTTTTTTTATCGTTTTCATGAAATCAGACATTTACTGGTTGAAAAATTTTTCGGCGTCATTTATCAATCAACACCAACCCTTTTCATCAATTCTCTATCTTCAAATTGAATAATTCGCTCTTTGGGAATCAGTAATCGATCGATGTGTTGGTTGTTGATGTGCATTTTTTGTTCTCTGACAAAATCGGTGATATCCATGATACATTCGATCTGCTTTTTCCCGAATTTCTCCAACACCTCATCTTTCAAACCGAGTTGAATGGCTCTTCTCGCCAGTTTTTCACCCAGATAGTTATGGTCGGGATCCCATTGCAAACGCACCTTTTTGCGTTCCAGCTCTTTTCTCCAATCGCTTTCATGGGCAAAATAGGCCGGTTCAAACGAAGTAAACGTGGCATTGCGCAGGATTTCTTCAAATGCCTTTTTTTTGATCCAGATCGCCAGCACCCGCTCCTGGTTTTCCTTTTCAGCCCAACCGCTTCGGAACATCATCCACAGAAAATTGGGTTTGATCCAGCTCATACGCGCATAGCTGAAGTCGGGGCCTCCTAATTGCTGGTGTGCTACGGCATATTCCGCAATGCTCCTTTTATAGGCCTGGTACACCACGATGTATTCCTCGGTTTTTTCCTTTGAGGTAAACGTAAATATGCTATCTACTAATTTACGGATAATTAACGAGTTGCCGATGATGCGCTGCCCGGAGGATGGCAGGTTGACCAAACTGTCGTGGTATTTTTCAAGTATAATCTTGAAATCGCGGTGCTTTTCACTTCGCAGCACCTGACCTTTTCTAGATAATTCGCTTTCCCAATGCGTTAATCGTTTCGTGGCAAAAGCGGCGACGGTCTGGTTCGACGATTTTTCAATTTCCAATAAATAGTTTTTGGCGGCTTCGGTGCCAATGTCGGCCAGCGCCCAGGTGCATTTCCGTTGCAGGGCATACAGCCCGTCCGAGCTATCGTTCGTCAGCGCCATGTTGAACAACGCCGTAGCCGTTGCCGGGTTTTTAGCTTGCTGAAAACTCAAAGCCAAATCTTCCTGCCGATGGTGCCAGTCGGACTCAAATATCTGGCATATCAACAGCATAATTTCTTCATCGCGCGGGTAAGTCCGAAAGCAATGATAAACATGCCCGTCGATACCCGATTCGTCTTTTTCGGCGATGATTGTTTTTAATTTTTGGATATCAATTGCTCGTTGGCTCATGGTTAGAGGACGTGGAATTAGTTTTTTAGTCCCGTAAGATTCAATCTTTGCTGCAACCCATTATTATACTGAGATTAAATTGGGTTTGATGATTTGAGTGATGAAAACCCCTTGATTTTCAAATGATTGTACGATCACAATTTTCACAACCACTTTGTGTTGAATCTAAACCAAAACCGCAATCCGAATATGCGTTGCAAAAGCAAATGTCCCAGATAACGAATTCGACTCATTCATCAGTTCCGTAAATATTTCGTGGGCCAAACCCTTGCAAATATATCCAGCAAACTTATACCTCAAATAAAACGATTAGAACGCGACTGTTTGGCCTTTAAGGGCCATTAAAATTCAATTTTTATCATATTCAGCCACATTCAAGCATGCTACTTTCTTTTCGGTTTGTATTTTGCCGCTTCAAGGAATTTTTGTGCATCCGTCATTTTGAGCAAGGTGTCGAAGGAGGTTTCCGGGTTTCTCTCCATGTAGGATTTAACAATTTGCCACCCTACCCAGTTTCCAATTTCGCCTGGCGCCTCCTGAAATACTACCGGCGCGTTTGGACTTGGCGTCACCAATTTTTTGAAGGTGTCGAAATCGGTTGAATACAATAGTTTTTGTTCCAGGAGCCGGGCCCATACAGCTTGTTCATTGGCCAGGCTTCCTTCCATTTGTTCTCTCGTATAACCCATGATCAAGCTATCCGGTGTGCCTGGTAAAAGTTTTCCTGTCACATACAACATTTTTCCATTGTATAACATCATGTCCAGGAGTGTTTTGCCAGGCGGCGTTTCCCCCATGGCATTTTGAGCCAGGGTTTTGCCCAGCCTGATGACGATATAATCGCGATTCAATTGCCTGCGGATATAGGCGGGAAAAATTTCCGGATTGTACCCCCAGAAGTTTTCACCTAAGAACAAATCAAGTCCGATACCGCATAAACTGTCGCCGTAGGTAAAAGCATCTACGGCAAATTCCGATATGACGGCGGCTACTTTCGGTGTTGGTTTGCCCGGAAAATAATATTTGTGATGCCTGAACAAGTGATTGATATCCTTTTCCAACCACCTCAAGTCAGGGTAAACTAATTGGATGGTATCATATAATTTACGTATTTGTGGCGCTTTTAAAAAGCCGGATATGGCCTGTTGCGGAGTTTCTGACGGATTTGTTTGATCATGGATCAAGGTGCCGGTAAATAAATCCGTCATTTCAGGGTACTTTTGCCTCAATTGTGCGAGACCGATTTCAATTTGATTCGTATCAATGGCAAAAACCTCCTTGTCAAATCTGATGATTTTAACATCCATTGGGATATTGGAAACATCGGGGCCATCGCTCTGTGAGCACCCTGCATATAACCATGCAAACAACATCAGCATCCCAAGTAATCTGGTATGATTCAAACAGTTCATAAATTTTCTCGAATTTGGCTGCAAAATTGAAAAGTACTTCATTAAAAACACCATTTAACCAGTAAAATCGTTCAAAACTGCAAACAAACTTATCTGCTATGAAAAAAATTGTTCTATTCCTGGGCTTTTGTTTTTTCCTGTTATCCGGGCTGTACGCTCAGGAAATGCGTGGACTCCGCTTTGGGCTACAAACCAGCCCGCAGTGGTCGTGGCTAAGCACAAGTGATAAAAAACTGGAAGGCGTTAGTTCCAACTGGGGCGTTAAGCTGGGTATGATTGGAGAATATTATTTCGCAAACAATTATGCGTTCACAACCGGCCTCGGATTTGGATTCAACCAGGGTGGATTCATTCAAAATGGCTATACGCGTGGCGTATTTTGGGACGACTCAGAACTGAGCGCCTCCAACCTGGACACCATGCCTTTAAACGCCAAGCTGCATTATCGTTTGAATTATGTTGAAATTCCGATCGGCTTAAAGATGCGCGGCGGCTCCAATGAAGATTCAAGAATTAAATTCTATGCTGAAATTCCGGTTTTTACCCTGGGTTTTGTGAGCAAGGCTACCGGCGATATTCGTGGTACGAACTCCCAAAATACGGACGACGAAAACATTCGTAAAGACGTAAATGGTTTATCCTTAACATGGGGTTTAGGCGGCGGAATTGAATACGAACTTGCAACCAATGCAACGCTTGTAGCTGGTTTGACATTCCAGAAACAATTCACCGATTTGACAGATGATTCTGGCACTGTGGAAAAATCGGGGAATTCCTGGGTAAAAGATAAGTCAAAAGCAACCTTTGGGTTATTGGCCTTCCGGATTGGGTTGTTTTTCTAAAAACACCCCCGGCCCCCTCGCTTCAATATTGAATGAGGGGGCCAAGGGGGACTTCAAGCATTGATCATTTGAGCTAAAGGTTTGGAAACAAGGCTGGCTGCTTCAATTTTTAAATAATTGATGCTGTAATAAACAAACTTTTGCTCTCTACGGGTATGAACCAGTTGGGCCTGGCGCAAAATTCGCAGTTGTTGGGAAGCTAAAGCTTGCTCAATTTTAAGCGTTTTGTAAATGTCGCCGACACTTACTTCCTTGTGATTGTCAATTAACCTCAGAATGCTGAGTCTTAAAGGGTGGGCTAGCGCGCGCATTAATACGAGCGTTTCCCGCAATTTTTCCTTTTCAGGAAGTGCGGGGTGGGAGTGTTTGTTCATGGTGGGATGATTACGTTTCTCTTTGCACGGCAAATATGGCGTAAATTCTTTGTTTTGCAAATAATTTTATTTAATATTGGGTATTTTACCTTAATTCACCAGACACTTCCGAACTGAATATCATATAAAAAGTATACCTTGGGAAATATGTTGGTTAGTTCAGGGGGGGGGATTATCAATATGTTAAAACAAGTTCTAAGGCCACTATTCTTCTTTTGGGGCACCAGACCATCCGGTCGCGCTTTCGCCAGATAATTGAATAAAGCATCAAAACCGTCCTATTAATCGTTTAGTAAATAAAGCGCCAAAAAATATTTTACGGTTTTGTAAATTTTCAGAAGCAAGCCAACCTTTTTGCTAATGCTGTCGTCTTTGTGTTAAAAGTATCGTAAATCATTTGCTGACACAACCATGACAAACGAAGCTTGATTATCTTTATGTCGTCCAAATCAGGGCATTTTGCCAATTTGGGTGTTTAAAATTCATATTGTTTAAAAAACGTTCACCACAAAAACACTTTTAGACCATGAAAAAAACGTTGTTCTCCTTAGGGGTGTTTTCCATGTTGCTTGCACTGTCTTGTAGCAAAAAAGCCGATTTCGACTATTATTATTATTCTGAAGAAGACACCAAAACACTGGAAAAATACCTGAAATTGCCGGAACGACCGTTCCCTTATACAGTTGAGCTTCCGCAACACCTGAGCAGCATAGGGTTGTTCCCGCGCCCCAGCGAATTTAATAAAGCTACTTTGGGTCGTGTATTATTCTATGATAAAAATCTGTCCAAAGACGGTACTGTTTCTTGTGCCAGCTGCCATAAACAGGAAATCGCGTTCTCCGATGATGTTGCCTACAGCCGCGGTGTTTATGATCGCTCCACATCCAGGAACTCCTTTGCTTTAGGTTCGGTAGCAAACTTTTCGGCTTACTATGGAACAGATTTGAATGGTTCCAGTGCGATCCGATTTTTCTGGGATAACCGCGCCGAAACAGCCGCTGATCAAAGTCGTGGATCGCTTACCAATCACCTCGAAATGGATATGACCATGGAGCAGGTGGTAGCTGCGGTAACAAACCAACCTTATTATGAGCCGCTGTTCAAAAAAGCCTACGGCCATTTTAACGTAACAGAAGATATTGTACTGGAATCGATCGCCAATTTTGTCAATGCGATGGGCTCTTTCAACAGTAAATTTGATGAAAATGCCAACGGCAACTATCCTACCTACAGCGGCAATGCTTTTGTGTTCACCCCATTCAACGGTTTTTCTGCCAGCGAAAAAAGAGGTATGGAACTGTATAATGCAAATTGCGCTTCCTGCCACTCCGGCAATATGGGCCGCCCGGTGTTAAATTATGCCAACAATGGCCTTGATCTTTCTACAGAAGCCGACCAAGGCGTAGGCGCCATCTCCGGCATATCCTATGAAATGGGTACATTTAAAGTGCCAACCTTGCGCAACGTGGCATTGTCAGCCCCATACATGCACGATGGTCGCTTTGAAACACTCGAGGAAGTAATCGATCATTATTCCACCGGAATTAAGGCGCATCCGAATTTGAGCCTGGATTTGAAAAACAGCAACGGTACGCCGAAACAATTGAATCTCACGGCACAGCAGAAAGCAGATATGATTAGTTTCCTGCACACCCTGACCGACAACGAAATTCTTCAGGCGGAGGCATTCTCCGATCCGTTTAAACACTAAACACGAAAACAATTGCGTGTGAGAGCAGGATGAGTGCAAGTATGTTCGACATACAGCACTCATCCGCTCAACCATCATTCGGATTCAAACCCTACCTTATTATGTTTCGAATCCCTGCCTTTATTTTTTTGCTTTGCATTGGTGCTACTTCCTGCGCGCATTACAATTATACCCCCGCCTTATTAAACACCCCATACCTCACAGGGAAAAACGAATCGACGATTTCCGGGTATATGGGCGAGGTCGGGTTTTCCGGAATTTTTGACTTTCAGGCAGCATACAACCCGGTTAAAGACGTCACGGTCTTTGCGAATTTTATGCGTTTAAAAGGCCGCTACCAAAATGGCGCGTTGTCGGATGACCCAGCTGCAGAACTTGCATTTCATCGATACCTGGATGCAGGCGCCGGATACAAATTACACTTGGAGGATCAAAGGTTTATGATCGGGCTTTATGCGGGAGCCGGGAAAGGCGTGGTCAAAAACGATTATGGCAGCAAACATGTGTCTAACCTGGATTTCAATAAGTTGTACATTCAGCCTTCTTTTTTGTTTAAGGGAGAAGTTTTACGGGCCGCAATTGGGTGCAGGGCCTCGCAATTGGCGTTTGGTCGTGGGAGTATTGATATAGCAGTACCTTATAAAGACTATGTAAGCTTAAAATTGCTGGAACAAAACTCTCCGCTCCTGATGTTCGAAACCGGAATAAACATCGGTCTTTATTTTGAACCGATCACGTGGTCGCTGAATGTTGTACGAATCACCGGCAGCGATATAGACGAGTATCAGGATTATAGATTTGATACAGATAATGTGAGCATTGGCATCAACCTGGATCTGCACTATTTTTACAAGAAAAAATCCAAAAAAAACTAAACCATGTTCGCAATAAGGTATATCGGCCTTCTAAGCCTTTTCATGTTGGTAGCGCCCGAAGTATATTCACAGCACTACTATTATGGCCCCAGTACGATTTCAATGCACGCTTTAAAAGGGAAGCATGATGCAACCGCCTCTTTTAGCATATCCCGTAGCAGCTTGATTCAAGGCTGGGAGTTTCAAGGGAGTTATGCGGTGAATCGCTTTTTGGCGGTCATGGTCAATTACATGAATGCAGGTGAGAAAGAGGTTTTAAAAAACCAAACATCAGGAGCGAAGTTGAGGTGTGGAGAACTTGGTATCGGGGTTTATGAGCCGCTTCACAAGGGCAGTGCCCATTTGTTCGGTGGGTATAGCAGGGGGAATATGTATAATTATTATTCGGGAGAGGAGGCCTCCGATTTCACGTTGAGCAAGATATTTTTACAATCCAGTATGGTATATGATGATAAGTATTTCAGAGGAGGCGTAGGCATCCGATTATCGTACCTGATTTACGAAAAAGGCGTAGTACCGATAGCTATACCGGAATTCGAACTCGATGCCATCACGCTGCTGGAGGAAAAATCGCCCCTTTTCTTACCGGAATTCGGCCTGAACGCGGGCGTCAAATTATCTCCGGTATATTTAGGTGTCGGTATGACAGCCATTTACCGTCAAACGGACGGTTTGAATTTCGCCCGTTTGAACAGCAGTATTCAATTGGCTGTTGAATTGGGTTCATTGTTTAAAAAGCGGAAGTAAATTGACGCAGAAAACGTACGTCGTTTTCAAATAGCAAACGAATGTCACCGATTTCATACAAACGCAATGCCTGGCGCTCGATTCCCATGCCAAAGGCAAATCCGCTGTACCGCTTTGAATCGATTCCGCACATTTCCAATACATCCGGATCTACCATCCCACAACCTAAAATTTCAAGCCACCCCGTACCCTTGGTGAGCCGGTAGTTCTTTTCCGTGTCGGTGCCTAGCCAAATGTCCATTTCCGCCGACGGTTCAGTAAACGGGAAAAAGGATGGCCGAAGCCGGATTTTGGGTGCTCCGAACATTTCTTTGGCAAAATTCATCAAGGTTTGCTTCAAATCAGCAAATGAAACACCTTCATCCACGTACAAGCCTTCCACCTGATGAAATTGACAATGCGACCGCGTGGAAATGGTTTCATTGCGATATACGCGCCCCGGGGCGATGATCCGAATAGGCGGTTTGCGGGATTTCATCACGCGCGCCTGCACGGGCGAGGTGTGTGTGCGCAGGAGCATACCTGGTGCATCCACAACGTAAAACGTGTCCTGCATGTCGCGCGCCGGATGGTCTTCCGGTGTATTCATCGCTGTGAAATTATGCCAGTCGTCTTCAATCTCCGGGCCATCGGCAACACTAAAACCCATACGGCTAAAAATATCCACGATGCGGTTCATGGTTACAGCAACCGGATGCCTTGAGCCGAGTGCAATGGGCTCGCCGGGCGCAGTTAAATCCAATGATGACAAATCAACTTGCTGGGATTGCGCATCAAACGCATCTTTCAACAACTGAAATTTTTCCTCAGCCGCTTGTTTCATGGCGTTCATCAACTGACCATATTCCCTTTTTTTTTCATTAGGAACGCTGCCCATCTCTCCCATCAAGGATTTTAACAAGCCTTTGGAACCTAAATACTTAATACGGAATGTTTCCAACTGAGCGGCGTCAGAAGGAGATTCGGCTGCGATGTCGGCCTGAATTTGCTGAGCTTTTAAAAATATATCGGACACAGGTATAGCTTTGTATGTTGTTGGTTGCTGGTTTTTGTGCGAAAGCATGGCAGGGTCAACTAAAACTTGCGCAAAGGTCATAAATTTACCGAACTCCTTTCCGCGCCTTCCTGCTTTTTTATGAACTTTGCACCCGGCTACAGGAAGAGAACACGTTCTTCCCGGATTTAGTGCCTCAATTTCAGGAAAATCGCTCCAAGCAACAACCAACTTCTTACCATGAGTCAACTAAAATATCGCCGCATCCTCCTCAAGCTTTCAGGGGAGAGTTTAATGGGTAATCAAAGATTTGGCATTGCTGCGGACATGCTTCGCCACTACGCCGAAAAAATTAAAGAACTGCAGAAAATGGGCGCGGAAGTAGCGGTTGTCATTGGCGGCGGCAATATTTTCAGGGGCATTCAATCGGAAGCTGCAGGCATCGAAAGTGTAACAGGCGACTATATGGGTATGCTGGCTACGGTCATCAACGGCCTGGCGCTCCAAAGTGCGCTGGAAAGCACCGGCGTACAAACCAGACTCATGACCGCCTTGAAAATGGAAAGTGTTGCAGAACCATACATCCGCAGGCGCGCCATCCGGCATCTCGAAAAAGGCCGGGTAGTCATTTGCGCAGCAGGCACAGGAAATCCGTTTTTCACTACTGACAGCGCGGCGGCGTTGCGCGCCAATGAAATTAATGCCGACGTATTGCTGAAAGGCACCCGTGTGGATGGAATTTACACGGCTGACCCGGAAAAAGACCCAATGGCGGTGAAATTCGACCGGCTTACCTTCGCCCGCGTCATTAGCTTGGGGTTGGAAGTGATGGACATGACCGCATTTACCCTTTGTCAGGAGAACAATATGCCCATTATCGTTTTTGATATCAACAAGCCGGATCACCTGCGTGGCATCGTGTTGGGAGAAAAATTGGGAACCTTGGTGGAAGGATAGCCGTTTTTACAGCCCACTCACATTATTTTGGAGACTTGAACGTCAACACAGCCCCTAACAACAACATAACCATTACTGCCAACGCCCCCAATAAATAAGGATTTGCGGGGCCTGCGGTGAAAGTCAGCGGCTGACGGTTGCCATTCAATACGCAGCCGGCCCAAAAGAAAGGGTGGCCCAAATCCTGGTTTTCCGTTTCCGACAAGCTGGCGAGTTTGGCCTGCTGCAAAGCCATATCTTTAGCCATTCCTTTTTTGAGGTTTTCATAAAACAATACCATTAATCGTTCGGTGCGCTCGTCCGGCGATTGCCACAACGACGTAACAGTACTTCGCACACCGGCAAAAGTGAATGCCCGGGCCAGCGACATGGCGCCTTCGCCGCGCCCCAGTTTCCCGTACCCGGAATTGCAGGCAGTTAACACAGCCATCTCAGCAGGCAACGACAACGCATAAATTTCGCCGCATGACAATTGATTATCGTATAAGGAATCGTTGGGTGTTTTACTGAACAACAAACGGGTTAAAGACGTATTGCGGTCGTCGACCAAGGCGTGCATTGCCAGGTGCAATACGTTGTAATTTTTGGCATAAGCCCGAAACTGTGCCTCGGATGCCTGTTGGTCCTGGAACAGTTCGCCTCCGATCAGTTGCTGAATAGAGGTTACTTCTTTTTGCGCTCCGGGAAGTTCATATTGCCCATTCCGTACCAGAACAGCCAGCGAACGGGTGGCCAGGGTGTCTTCCAAGCGCATGTTTTTCAAGGCATACTTTGGCGCAAACCCAGCAAACATCCTGGGAGGGCGGCTTTTCAGAGGCACGTTTTGCTCCATTAGCAAGGAAGAAGAATATCCGTAGCTGACCGCAAATTTCTTCACCAAATAGGGCAAGTTTCGCCAGTCCCACCGGATTTGATTGGTAGAAAACGCGGCCACATGTTCCGTCAACAGGGCTTCAAAAGCGATGTAGTGCAGTGGTCCGTCGGGAACAATAATCAACCGCGCTGTGGTTTCAGGCAGCCCTTCCAACGCTTTAGAAAGCAACAAGTCGGATAGGGCAGTTGCTGCTTTGGAATACATCGATTTGGATAAAAGCGGGTCATTACGCATCAAAACATGATCGCCGGTTGCTTGTCGAAAGCTTACGATCAGGGAGTCAAAATTTGCCGGAAGGTTTAATTGCCAGGATTCAAAATGTTCGTGCGTCAATCGAAAAACGTAGATGTGTTTTTCTCCGACAAAATACTCGATCAAGGCCGATTGTTGATCGGAAAGCAGGTTTTTGCGAAGTTCTTCAATCGATGGAAGCACGGTTTCCGTTCGCAGTTTGGCGAATCGGGGGTGCCTTTGATCAATGGTTTGTTGAAGGCGATTGAAGGCCTGTTTCTTTTCAAAAAGCTCTACGACATACTTTTGTAAAGCGACAGAATCTTTTTGGGCCTCCGCCTCGGCTACTTTTGACCTCAATTCGGCCAAGTTTTTTTTCAGCTTGTTTTCGATTTGCAACAGTGAATCGGGCAAGCCGTCAATATGCTTGACTCGATTGGAATGAAAGCCCAAGACAAGTGCCTCCGCTTTGGCAAATTGTGCCGTCCGGTATTGGTTTCCTACCCTGGTCGCTGCATCTTTTTCGTTGAAATGCTCAAAATCCAAGGCGGCTTCAGATGCAGGCAACAGCACTTTTTGATACAATTGCGGGTCGAAAACCGACTCGATTTCCGGCTTTTTCCCATATTGAAGGCAATCGCCTAAGCAGGCATTGACCGTGATAAATTGGTGCGACAATTCTGCCGAAGGCGATTTTTCGCACCATGCCTGTAAAACCCGGCATTTCAATGCAAGGGCCCTGGTCAGGTTGGGCCAATCAGCAACAGGTTGTTCTTCCGTCAATCCTTTCATGGGGTCGAATCTGCAGGCGACGAGTACCGAATCGCACCAGGATTTTGCCGAAGCAAACGCCTGCTGGTTGAAGTGGAATTGGGCTAGACCCAGGTACAAGTCGTTTCGATGCCGAAGAAAATTTCTGTTGCTTCCAACGCGGCTGACAGCCAGGGCTTTGTTCCAGCTATCCAGCGCTTTTTGGTGCTGCTTTTTCAAGGCATATGCTTCGCCTTCCATGGCATAGACATGGATCAGGGATGCGTGGTATTTGCCCAATTGTGATTCTAATATTTTGGCAGCCTTCTCGGCGGCACTGGATGCTTGGTCGGCTTCGCGGTTTTCTAAATAGACCATACTCAAACCCACCAATTCCTGTGCATAAGCCGGATGGGTCAGTTCAATGTATTTTTCGTAAATTTGGATAGCTTTTAATCTTGCTTCGATGGCTTGTTGAATGTCGCCTTGTTTCTCCAGAATGGCCGACAATTGAACCAGGTTCATGGCTCCGATTCTGGTACCGGTCAGGTTGAATTTTTCCAACATCTGCCGAATTTTATTATTGTACAACATGCTTTTTTCAAGGTCGCCGGCTTCCAGGGAAAAGTTGCTGATGTACGATAATATTAAATTGAGCGTCGATGAGGGTGCTTCAAGTTCTTCGGTAAAACGAGCGGCTTCAGTTTCTAAAATTTCAAGGGCCGTTTCATAATCCCCGGCGTAGCCGAATAGGGTGCCGTACCAGGCTCTGCAAAAAATGGTACTGGGATGATTGGGGCCTAAGGAGGTTTTGAAAACCAGATAGGCATTGTCAAAATAAACCTTGGGCGTTTCGTTGGGCAGGAAATTGGCGCCCATAGCCATCATTCTCCAGGCTTCGCCAACACGTACATGATTTTTACCTAATGCTTGA
Source organism: Saprospiraceae bacterium (assembly GCA_016787465.1). Classification (GTDB taxonomy): domain Bacteria; phylum Bacteroidota; class Bacteroidia; order Chitinophagales; family Saprospiraceae; genus M3007. The sequence goes on from JAEUUR010000335.1 coordinate 21,485, forward strand.
GTAAACAGGTCTTTGCTGCGTTTGGCTTTTTCAAACACAGCAAACATGTCGGAGGCGCCATTTTGATACAAGGATGAGGATTCTGCCAATAAACGGCTGGCTTCAAGGGTGTCGGGTGTTTGAGCATTCAGGCAAAAAGCAAATGACCAGCCTATCAAAACTGTACACAAACGCATTTTTCATTTGATTTTGAAGGTTATCGTGTCACAAATGTAAAAATCTATGTGTGCATATCCAAGTTGAAAAGAATTCAACGACATTTGTTTTTTATTCAACCTTTTCAGCCGCTTCGCGCCGAATCACCTGAAAAACTGTTTCCGCCTTATGTCTGAACAAATAAACTTGCTAGAAAAACTTCGCTTAGGCGATGAAGGCGCTCTTCGCCAAGCTTATTTGGAGCACCGGAGCGCATTTCTACGCTGGGCAACTGCAATTACGAACGCACAGGAACAGGATTTGCTCGATTTTTATCAGGAAACCTTGATTATTTTTTACCAGAACCTGTCAATGGGGAAAATTCAACACCTGGACCGGGGAGTGGCGCCCTACCTCTTTGGTATCGGGAAAAAACTGCTGCTGAATCGGTGGTTGCGGGTAACCCGTGAAATTTCACTCGATCCTACAGATGTATTGTTCCTACAGCAAATTGACATTCCAAGCAACGACACCATCGACGAAGAGTGGAAAATTACCTTCAAAAAAGCGATGGCGCTCTTGAATGAAAATTGCAGAAGGATCCTGGAGTGGTTCTACTACCATGATTGTAGTATCGAGGTGATTTGTGAACGAATGGGCTATTCGTCGGAGGAGGTAACGCGGGTCACGAAAATGCGGTGCCTCAAAAAATTACGTGAAATCATTTCTTCCGTGCATATAGCGGGGGCATAATTGCTTTTATTTCAATTGATACCGTTATGGATTTGAATGATGCCGAAATTTTGCTGATTAAAAACTTCTTGCACAAGAGGATGACTCCGGCAGAAGAACAGGCATTTAATGCGCGGGTTGATACGGATACAGAATTCCGCTCTGAGGTAGATTTTTATACCAACATGTTCGCCACCCTGCGTGATCAGGAACGCGATCGCCTCAAAAAAATGCTGGAAGAGGTGGAGCAGGCAAATTTTCCAAAACAGTCAAAACGGCCTACATGGGGCAAGTGGCTTGCCATTTTGCTGGGCCTTGCTGTGCTTGCCTGGTTTTTGTTTTGGCGAAATACCAAGGCAACCAACGAAGAACGATTTTTCGTGGAGTATTTTAAACCCTATGAAAACACGGTACAAGTGATAACCCGTTCCCCCCAAACGAACGTGGAACAAGCGTGGCAATATTACGATCAAGGTAAATATGCGCTTGCCGCAGCGCAGTTTTCACAGATGAAAGCAACTGATAAAAATGCCGATTCCGAATTTTTCGAGGCCATGGCTTTGATGGCTGCCGGAAACACCGAACGGGCCATCCCGTTGTTTGAACGGATGGAGTCTGACTCCCTCTCGCACAAATACCAACAACCAGCGAGGTGGTACCTTGCATTGGCTTTTTTGCGCACTGGAAAACTGAACGATTTTAAAAAAATGTCGGAAAAAGTAAAGGCGACCCCCAACCACTTCAATGCGGATAAGATGAATGCATTAAACGAACAAATGACCGGGCATTAAAACAACGTCCCCTGCTGTGCAAACCTCACCGGGTTTTCATGACGTAACAATTGCTCTTTGGTGTCGAGTCCGTAAAAATAACCGCGCAGTTCGCCGGCTTTGCCGATTACTCGGTGGCAAGGCACGATGATCGCAATCGGGTTGTTCCGGTTGGCCAGGCCAACGGCCCGTACGGCAGCCGGGTTGCCTACCCGCTCGGCGATATCAGAATAAGACACTGTTTTTCCGAAGGGTATTTTGACCAATTCACCCCATACTTTTTGGTGAAAATCGGGTTCGCCACTCCAGTCAAGTTTGATTTCGAACGTTTCCCGTTTGCCGGTAAAATATTCCTCCAGCTGTTTGCAACAAATGGCAACCGGGTGGTCGTCGGGCAGATCGTTGAACTCATACTCGTTTTGCTTTGGCGAGAGTTTTACCGACCGCACACCCAACTCGCTGCCGATGATTCGGAATAATCCAATGGGGGTCGGCAAAAAAACGGTTTCGAGTTGCATAACTTAACTGTTTGTATGAAAAATCAATGAATTCAGCGTTTGTTTTTGAAAAAACGGGTTAATAACTCAGCGCATTCATCCTGCAAAATACCCATTTCAAGTTTGGTTTTCGGGTGTAAAAGGTCTTTCCCACCGAACAACATAAATCCGCGTTTGTCGTCGGAAGCGCCGTAAGCAATTCTACCAATCTGCGCCCAGGCGAGCGCGCCTGCGCACATGACACAAGGCTCAAGGGTTACATACAAGGTACAATCCTGCAAATATTTACTGCCCAGGTGCCCGGCTGCGGCAGTAATGGCCAGAATTTCCGCATGGGCTGTAACGTCGGTCAATTGTTCAGTTTGGTTGTGTGCCCGGGCGATAATTCGGTTTTCACACACCATCACCGCGCCTACAGGCACTTCGCCGGCTTCAAATGCCTTTTCTGCCTCTAGAAAGGCTTGTTTCATAAAATAGCTATCGGAATGTACGCTGAGCATATGGTTGTTTCAAGTAAATCAGTATTTACAAAGGTACACAACATCTGTGTTTCCGCTAAAATTAGCGAAAGGATGGTATAAAAACCAGGTTTTTCACCACATGCACGTTACATTCGCCGTTTTATTGGCGAACAAAAGTTCTCCGCCTTTTTTGTTAAATCTGTTCCATGAAAAAAAACACCTTGCTTGCAGTCTGTTGTCTGCATATTTCAGCCATTGCTTTTTCCCAAAGCCTGTACAACCCCGCTATTTTACAGGAGATAAAAATTAACTTCTACCAATCCAACTGGGATTATCTGCTCGATTCGCTCAAGAGCCTCGACCACGGCGATTATCTGCTGGTGCCCTCTGTTGAAATCAATGGTCAGGTGTTCGATTCTGTTGGGGTAAAATACAAGGGTAATAGTTCTTATAGCGAGAATAATGCTAAAAACCCCATGCATATCAAACTGGATTATATCAGGAAGAACCAAAACTACCAAGGAGTGGAAGATTTGAAACTATCCAATGGATTTGCCGACCCAACATTCGTCAGAGAAGTACTTTCGTATGAAATCCTGCGGAATTACATGGATGCTCCTGTTGCAAATTATGCCAGGGTTTATATCAACGGCGCGTACTGGGGAGTGTATGGCAATGTAGAAAGCATCAATAAACGTTTTCTGCGCAACCATTTCAAAACCGATGGTGAAAACGCGTTTTTCAAATGTAATCCGGAAGACTTTGGCGGCCCGGGTACCGGTGGCAATTATCCCGATCTGGTGTATTCAAGCGCCGATAGCACGTTTTATTACAACAAATACGATATTCAGTCGGATTACGGTTGGCTTGAATTGATGATGTTGATGGATACGCTGAAAAATCATCCCAACAGCGCTCATGCCATTCTGGATGTAGACCGCGCCCTCTGGATGCTGGCGTTCAATACCTTACTTGTAAATCTTGATTCATACACAGGCGCTTTTGCCCAAAATTATTACCTGTATCACGACAGGAATGAACGGTTCATCCCGATCAATTGGGATTTGAATATGAGTTTTGGCGCTTTTCCGCTGCTATCCGCAGGCGGCCCCGGTGGCGCTTTGTCGCTCACACAAATGAAACAACTGGATCCGCTGACGCAGTCGACCAACAGCAACCGACCCCTGATCAAACAATTGCTTTCAAATCCGACCTACAAACGCATGTACATTGCGCACATGCGTACGATGTTACAGGAGCAGTTTTCCAACGATGATTATTACAACCGCGCTCAGGAGCTTCAAAATGTTATTGACGCTTCCATTCAGGAGGATACCCATAAGTTTTACAGTTACACAAGTTTTAAAAACAACCTCACCCAGTCAGTAACCGGAGGCTTTGGCAATGTGCCGGGCATCACGGATTTGATGTCGGGTAGAAAAACTTTTCTAACTTCCAACGTCAACTTTACAGCCGCTCCACCAAGCATCAGTCAGGTGGAATTATCATTGAACAACATAGCAAATGTGCAGGCCCAGGTGCAGAATGCAACAACTGTGTGGTTGGCATGGCGTGCCGACTCTTCCGATGTTTTTCAAAAAGTGACCATGTACGATGATGGTGCGCACAATGATGGCGCGGCCTCAGATGGCGTTTACGGAGGTTCGTTTCCGCTGGAAGATCCCACCATGCAATACTACATTTACGCAGAAAACAATAATGCCGGCATCTTTTCACCGGAACGTGCGGAGCACGAATTTTACCTGACAAACCCGGTATTGCCTGGCGTTGGCGAAGTGGTTATCAATGAATTGTTGGCAATAAACACAGCTGGAGAAGTGGATGAAGCCGGTGAATACGACGATTGGCTGGAAATGTATAACAACACCAATCATGCGATTCCACTTACCGGGTTGTACCTTTCAGATGATTCTTCCGATCGCAATAAATGGGCGTTCCCGGCAGGTGTTTCTATCCCTGCACATGGATACCTGATCGTGTGGCTTGATGATGACAACTTGCAAGGCCCGTACCACGCGAATTTTAAACTGGATCAGGCGGGCGAACAAGTGATTTTTTCTGACGGGGCCAGTCAGGTGCTCGATAGCGTGGTGTTCGGGCAACAACTTCCGGATATTACCTTCGGGCGTTACCCCAACGGTACTGGTAATTTTACGTTCATGCCGCCAACGTTCAGCGCTCAAAACAGCCTTACCATCAAAACGCTGGAAGCTGGCCTTGGGGATTTGCGCATTTCACCCAACCCGTTTGGAAACAAAGTGTTCATTCGGGGAAATGCTCCTTTGGAAAAGGTGATCGTGTTTGATTCGTATGGGCGTATCCTGTTCGACCAGAACATAGATCAAAATGAAGTGCAAATCCTGGCTGAAACCTGGCCCGCCGGTGTATATTTTGTGCAGGTGGCAGGCTATCGCTCAAAGGCTATCATTGTCAAAATCAATTGATTATTGACTAAAAAACAATAGAAACCATCTTACATTTTAACCCAAACGCTTAAGCATGAAAAACAGCATTCTCTACCCAGTTTTACTTTTCGCCAGTTTATTAATTACCCAGGCGTCGGCACAGGTCGTCATCAACGAATACTCTTGTGCAAATTGGCGCAATCTGCTCGATTATTACCAAGGCACGGAAGATTGGGTGGAACTTTACAACACCGGCACGGCAAGCGTCGATCTTTCCGGCTACCATTTGAGCGATAGAAAAGGAAATCCTACCAAATGGACCTTTCCGCCAAGTGTGTCCTTAGCACCTGGTGCATGGATCAGAATTTGGTGCTCAGGCAGAAACCTGAAAGATCCGCAAGGCAACTTGCACACCAGTTTTAAACTGACACAAACCCGTGATGATGCCGAACACATCGTATTCGCTGACCCGGCATGGAATATCCTTGAGGACATCGAAATTGAAAAAACTCAAACGCATCAATCCTGGGGACGATTCACGGACGGCGGCCAGGAATGGCGGATTTTTATTGATCCTTCTCCGGGTACTACCAATGCCGGGCATACATCTGTAATTGGATTTGTTGAGAGACCCGATTTTAACCGCCCCCCGGGTTTTTATCAGGACTCTGTAGTCGTCACTATCACAGTGGATGACCCCACCGCCGAAATTCGTTATACCACCGACGGCACCGAGCCTGCGCCAACATCTGCTTTGTATACCCAACCATTGAAGTTTGTTCAAACCACCGTATTGAAAGCTACAGCGTTTAGCGCCAACCCTTTGTTGCATCCAAGCTTTACGCAGTACCAAACCTATTTTATCAACGAACACCATACCCTGGCCGTTGTATCTGTTGCCGGAGCGCAATTGCTCAATCTTGCCAACGGTAATCAAAACCTTCGACCGCTTGGTTCCATTGAATATTTTAACAAACAAGGCGAACGAAAAGCACGTACCTACGGCGAGTTGAATAGCCACGGTCAAGATTCGTGGGCCAATGATCAACGCAGCCTCGATTGGGTATCGCGTGATGAAATGGGTTACAATTACGCAGTCAAAGAACAACTATTCCCGCTCACTGAACGTGATGAATTCCAACGGATTATTCTCCGGGCATCGGGCGACGACAATTACCCGGCAGCGCACCATCCGCAAAATGAAGGCAGCGCGCACGTGCGCGATGCATACATTCACAACCTGGCAAAACGGGGCGGTCTCAACCTGGATGTTCGGACGGCTGAAAAGTGTATCGTCTATCTCAATGGCCAATATTGGGGCGTGTATGACATGCGGGAGATTCCAGACGACCACGACTATACCGAATATTATTATGATCAGGGGCAGTACGATATTCAGTATGTGCTTACCTGGGGAAATACCTGGGCAGAATATGGAGGTACGCAGGCAATCTCTGCATGGAACTCTATCAGGGCCTATATTCTGAACAATGACATGAACGACCCTGTCAAGTTCCAATATGTCAAAGATCGTTACGACTATACCAGCCTGATTGATTACGTCATCGCTAATTCCTTTACAGTTTGTACCGATTGGTTGAATTACAACACCGGATTGTGGCGTGGTTTAAATCCTGAAGGAACGCATCAACGATGGGGGTATATTTTATGGGATAACGATGCTACATTTGATCACTACATTAACTACACAGGCTTGCCAAGTACGCAAGCCGATGCGGAGCCCTGCAACCCGGAATCACTCACCGGAGGTTCCGACCCGCAGCGTCACATACAGGTGTTGAATAAACTCAGAACCAATCCGGAAGTTCAGCAATATTATTTGTCGAGGCAAGCCGATCTGATGTATACCGTTTTTGGTTGCGAGAACATGCTGAATTACCTGGATACTATTGAAGCGCTGATTGACCCGGAGATGGCGCGCCATGCCCAACGG
>JAEUUR010000340.1 GCA_016787465.1 Saprospiraceae bacterium
AAAATACCTCTGTCAAAATTGCTTCCTCCATACGATTTTTGCCATTCAATTTCTCCCCCCCCTTTCATTTTAACAACCCAATAATCCTGTGATTGACCAGGATTACCCAAACAATCCCCATCGGAGGAGTCTGAAGTACCCGCTACCGCATAACCTCCATCTGAAGTAAGTGTAATCGACCATGCCTCATCCCAACCACTTCCTCCCAAGGTACGCTGCCACAAAAGTGTGCCGGAACCATCAATTTTTATAATCCAGGCGTCTTTTTCGCCGTGTTGGCCTGTTACATCGCCATCATCAGAGCGGGTATGACCGGCAATTACAAAGCCACCATCCGGCGTTTGAACTGCGTCGAATGGCAAGTCATGGTCACTACCGCCGTACGTTTTTTTCCATAACAACTCCCCGGAGGAACTCAACCGCAGCACCCAGAAATCGGAGATACCGTGGAATCCGATGACATCACCACCATTAGAAAAAGTATAACCAACAATCAAATAATCTCCATCTGTGGTGAGGAGAGCCTTTCTACCGTAATCATGGCTCTCGCCACCAAAGGTTTTTTGCCACTGGACGGTGGGCTGGGCGTGTAAGTTTTGAAACATCAATGTAAATATCAAAACCCCTAAGGCACCTGATTTCATAGTCTATTATTGAAGTTAAAAAGTCAGAACCAGCAAAATACTACCCTCCAACTACAATTTGAAGAGCTTACTCGTCCATGTTCTGTTTTTGGTGGAAACTTTAAGAATATATATTCCTGAGGTCAGATTACTTGTATTCATGGTAATTTCTTGAATACTGGATTGAACCATCTCCTCAAATTTCAAATTTCCATCTAATGAAAATAAGTATAGGGTTAGTTTCTCATCATTAGAAACGACTACCGGAAGCTTAACACGTAATACACCCTGAAATGGATTTTCAACGTTCAGCGCTTCTTCTTTCGGCCCATTCCAATTTAAAAATGGTTGAGGAGCCGGTTTAGGGACTCCAAGTACCTGGAACTCAAAATTGGGGTCCCAAGGCTTTGATGGAATATGTCCATTACAAAAACTGATTTGTCTTTTTCCATTCACAAGATATGTTGTTCTGACATGGCCAATTGTAAAGGGTGAGAACCCGGCTATCTCTTTATTAAACTTCGTTGGATTTTCTGCATACACTGGTACATTTGGAATATCCGGCCAATTATTTTGGTCGTCTACTCCGTACACATTCGTAGGGTCAATTACTCTTCTAATTTTAATTATTACATCAGAGCTATTCCAGGGGCCAATAGGTTCAACTTCAACTTTAAAATAGTTCCAATCATTTTCACCTCCTTCAATTTCTCTGATTCGGTAACCAATCCAATCATAATTATCCAGTAGAATCAGGCTGCAATTGGTCAAATTAATCGGATTTTCAGGCGCAACACTGGGTATAAGCAATTCAAGGATTACTTTCGGAAACAACACACTCGGCGTCGATCCAAACGTGCCGTCCGGACAGTTTGTATAAATTTCAAGCTTACATTCCGTCAGTGAATAGTTAAGTATCGTATGGCTGGAGCCTTGTACGTTGCTGTAATTGCGGATTTCGATCCATTGGCCGAAATTATTTTGTTCAAACAATTTGATGGTGTGCTTGGCGCCCGGAAATATTGGAAGCCATGCCACCGAAAAATAATCGGAGCTGTACTCCGTCATGCGAAAACTATCAGGCGCCGGCAGGTTACAGGTGAGTTGGTCAGCAAGCGGATTTGTTTCTTTTGCCTGACAAAACCCGATCGTAAACACTGAAAAAAGCAGGGTAAAAAGGCATTTTCTTTCCATGATGATTTGTTTTTAAGATAAAAGCCAAAAATATCGGAGCAAAGATTTTTCTTTCGCCTTCATAAATATCATAACACTTTTGGGCAAAAATTCCAAAGCCAAGATATGAAGAATACACAACTTGTTGAACTCATCAGGCTTCTGACAGCAGAAGAAAGGCGCCACGCTCTCGACTTTGCAAAAATGCCTTTTTTTAATCACAGCACCCGAAAAAACCACGTAACGCCTCTGCTGGAAGTTTGTTTGACGTACGATTGGGACAATGAAAACGACCTGGAAAAAGAAAAACTGCATGCAATTCTTTACCCAAACCTTGAATACAATGAAGGCCGAATCGAAAAGGTTATGGTAGAAGCCCATAAAGTCATTAAGAGCTTTTTAATCACACAACACTATCACCGTCCTGAAAACGAGTTTCAGCATGCCTTGGACTATGCTGAAATCATTCGAACCCGCGACTCTGATGACAGAGCACTTCACCTGCTTAGCCGGCTTCAAAAACTTCAGGACGACTACCCATATAAACACGCTTGGTTTTACCTCAAACAATCAAACCTTGACACGGCATTTCATTATATCGAAAGCCTTTACAACAAAAACAAAGGCGACATTCATATCCCGCAAGTGCTGCACTCAACGGAGATGTTTTATCTGTGCAGAAAAACCGCCTTGCTCAGTCGATTAATTCTTCAACAGAAAGTCACCAAACTTGAGCCATCCAACCACATAAGAGAACAAATTGAATCATTCCATATTCCGGCATATCTGCTCGAAGAGTCGCCGCCGTTGAAATTAAACTTTATCATATTCCTAATTCTGCGCCATAGCAATCCGACCTTGCAAGAAGTCGAGGAGTTAAGAGACCTTTTAAACAAACATGAAAAGGAGCTTGATGTAGAGGTTTTGCAGGAATTTCATGCCCACGCACGAAATTTCTTGATCCTTATTTTATACCACGATGTGAACGCGTCTGGTGTTAGGAAACTACTACATGAGTTATACAAAGACCACTTGGGACGAGGATGGCTTCACTATGAAGAAAAAATGCACCCCAGCAGGTATAGCGCCGTAATTCACAATGCATTGATCATTGGCGAATTTGACTGGGCAAACAATTTTATTGAAGCCTACAAGGATGTCCTGATTGGAGAAAATGAAAGCCACGACTTTTACAAAATTCAAAAAGCCGTCTATTATTTTGCAATTGGGGATTTCAATGAGTGCCTGGATTATTTGCCCGACAATTCCAATAACATTACCAACTTGCTCATCGTCAAAAGATTGGAACTTAAAGCCTATTTCGAATTAAAGTCCGATCTCTTCAGTTTCAAATTGGATGCATTTAAAATGTTCCTCAGCCGCACCTCTCCGAAACTCCTGCCAGATGTCGACCGAAAAATGCACGTCCATTTTATCAACTTCCTGACCAGGCTTTACAATGCCGCACCCGGCGATACAAAACGTGGACAACGTATCCTGGAAGAAATCAAAACTCAAACCCGGTGCGCCGAGTGGGCCTGGTTACAATTCAAAGCCATGCAACTGGCCGGAATGTAAACCCTTCTAAAACCGTTCCACCTCCGCTGCCGGCGTTTGTACCCAGCCGGGTCGCCGAAACAACGCATCCAGGTGAATCAAAGGAATTCTCAGGTGACTAGCAAGGCTGTTGGCCAAGGTGGATTTCCCGGCGCCTCCAGTACCGATGAGGAGGATTTTTTTATGACATTCACTCAACAAATAAATTTTAGTGACTATCCGCAATTAGGAAACAGAAATTGGAAATTGGAAATTACCCTCACAACCTAATCATCTAATTTCTAATTTCTAATTTCTAATTTCTAATTTCCGTCACATTGTTTCCTGATGGCGGATAGTCATTTAAATTTATTATGTGCGATAGTCAGCGAAATCTCACTTAAAAAACATAGATTTGGCTAACTATCCCGATATTAGTGCCTTAATTTGACCTCTATGATTGACGAATTGATAGGCAGGGTTGCCGAAAAGAAGATTCTAACCACTTCCTTAGCCTCACAAGGCGCTGAGTTTATTGCAGTTGTTGGCCGCCGAAGGGTTGGAAAAACCTTTCTCATTAATCAGGTATATGACAAACAGATTGTATTTCAAATCACAGGTATTCAAAATGGCAAAATCAAGCAGCAATTGCGAAATTTTCGGGATGAGTTTAAATCCAGAATAAACAACCCAGAGCGTCTCCCCCCGCCATCAGATTGGCTGGAGGCGTTTCAACTGTTGAAGGAGTATCTGACGCCTTTGATGAGCCCTGAAAGCAAACCCGTGATATTTTTTGATGAGCTTCCTTGGTTAGCAGGAAAAAAATCTGACTTTTTGGAGGCGTTGGGATACTTCTGGAATAGTTGGGCTTCAAGACAAAATTTGGTAATTGTAATTTGCGGCTCAGCAGCATCATGGATGATCCAAAACGTCGTTAACAATCGTGGAGGGTTGCACAATCGCCTAACCAAGCGTATCCATCTGGAACCGTTTACGCTGGACGAAACGGAAAGATATTTACAAAGTCGTCAAATACATCTGGATCGTTATCAGATAACCCAAATCTACATGGCAATGGGCGGAATTCCGCATTATTTGAAGGAAATTTCATCTGGACAAAGCGCTGCCCAAATTATTAATGAGTTGTGTTTTTCGAAAAATGGCTTGTTACGCGATGAGTTTTTACGGCTTTATCCATCTCTATTTGCAAATGCTGTGCCCCATATCGCTGTAATAAGAGCGCTGGGTAAACATCGCCAAGGCATTACCAGGCAAATGTTGGTAGAAACAACAAATTTGCCAGCTGGCGGCTCATTCACTAAACTGTTGGAAGAGCTCACCTATTCAGGATTCATTTCAACTTATCGCCCTTTCGGTAGCAAGAAAAAAGAAATGCTTTATCGGCTCACCGATGAGTATTCTCTGTTTTATTTACATTTTATCGAATCGAATGCCGACGAAGGTGGGAACATTTGGAAAGCCATCAGCCAAACACCTGCGTGGTACGCCTGGGCAGGGTATGCTTTCGAAAATATTTGCCTTAAACATATTGCTCAAATAAAACTGATCCTGGGAATCTCCGGGGTAGTTACACAAACTACTTCTTTTTACAAAAAAGGAACCCCGGAACAACCCGGTGCGCAAATTGATTTGGTCATTGACCGGAATGATCGTATTATTAACTTGTTTGAAATCAAATTTTACAATGAGACCTTTACATTAACCAAAGATTACGCCATGCAATTAAGAAGAAAAATGAGCATTTTTCGCGAACATGTTAAAACAAACAAACACCTGAGTTGGGCATTCATTACCTCGTTCGGCCTTGTTCACAACCAGCACAGTTTGGGATTCATAGAAAATATAATTACCCTCGACGATCTGTTCGCCCCAACCAAGACCTCACACTGATACGATCATGGCCGCTCCCTCTGCAAAAAAAAGACTGATCGCCCGGCTTATCCTTCTGGCACTGCTCGTCGGCGCGGTTTTGTTGTTCAAATACCTGAAACAAAACCATCAAAATCTGCCGCAAAGCAACACCCCAACCACCGAAACGCCCAAAACAAAAGCCGGCGAAGTGCCTGCCTATGTACTGGATGTGTTGCGCTATATACGCAGCAACGGCCAAGCGCCGGAAGGCTACGTGGGCGGTCGGGAGTTTCAAAACCGCGAAAAACGGCTGCCCCAGAAAAACGCCGCCGGTACACGGATACGCTACTCAGAGTGGGATGTTCACCCAAAAACCGCCGGGAAAAACCGGGGCGCCGAACGCCTCGTTACAGGATCCGACCACAGCGCCTGGTACACCGCCGATCATTACAAATCGTTTTTGAAGATTCCGCAAACAGGAAATTGAACGCCGAATATGGAACTCCGAATGTCGAACGCCGAAGGACTCTCATAAATCGTTCGATATGCGGTGTTCGACATTCGAAGTTCGATATTCCTTTTTTGTACTATCTTTGTCAACCCCATACCCTTACCCGAATGAAAAATTCCAACATGTCATCATCCGATACATTCACCGCTGAAATTGACGGCCGAAAAGCGCGCACATTGCGCGGCTTTTATCCAAGAATTGCCAAAGCACTTTTGTTTCCCGACTATTTCGGAAAAAACCTCGATGCCTTATTCGACTGCCTTTGCTCGCTGGAAGTAGTTGGAAAACAAAAGGTGGTGTTACACATCCGATATGCCGATGAATTTCTCAACAAAGAAAAACCTGAAAAACGGCGAGCTGCCATCGATGTGCTGCGCGATGCGGAAAAAGAAGAGAATCGGTACGACGGCGTACATTTCAAAGTCATTTTGGACAAATAACCCACTTCAGATAAGCTTCGACCGTTTTCATTTTGTTCAAAATATGAGCTTGACTGCGACCAAACAGTTCCATTATCCGTCGCTCGTCCAAATTCAGCCGACGCGAATTACCCGGCATTAATTTTCTCCGGATATTTCGCCCCGAATTCAATAAAAAATTTCCTTTTGAAATGAAAAAAATCCTTTTCCTTCTCCTGCTCTGCCCTGTATTTCTTTTGGGCCAGGGTATGTGGCTTCCGCTTTTGCTTGAAAAACAAAATGAAAAGGACATGCGGGCAATGGGGATGAAACTCAAAGCCGACGATCTGTACCATGCCATAAACCCCAGCATTAAAGACGCAATTTGTTTGTTTGATGGCGGATGCACAGGAGAAATGATCTCTGGCGAAGGACTGTTGCTCACCAACCACCACTGTGGGTTTGATGCTATTCAACAACTGAGCACCCTCGAAAATAATTACGTAGACAATGGCTACTGGGCAAAAGACCGGGCCACGGAGCTTCCAGCGCCTGGCGTCACGGCAACTTTCGTCGTCAGAATGGAAGATGTGACCATTATGGCCTTGCAGAGCATAACAGAGGGCATGTCGGAGCGTGACCGCCAGGCTCAGATCGACAAAAACCTCGCACAAATACGGGTCAATACAAAAAAGGAAAAATGGGAGGAAATTGTTATTCGACCATTTTACAACGGAAATCAATATTACTTATTCGTTGTACAAACGTTCCGCGACCTCCGTTTCGTGGGTGCTCCGCCGAGCAGTATCGGAAAATTCGGCGCCGACACCGACAACTGGGTATGGCCCAGGCACACGGGCGACTTTTCCCTGTTCCGAGTTTATGCCGACTCCATGGGGCGCCCGGCCGAATATTCCACTAAAAACCTGCCATACCGCCCGCGCCATTTTTTGCCCATTTCACTCGACGGTGTTGCCGAAGGCGATTTCTCCATGGTGTATGGCTTCCCCGGCCGAACCGATGAATACCTGACAGAAGCAGCCGTCAGGCAGGTTGGCGAAGTACTCGATCCCGCTAAAGTGGCGCTCCGCGACCGCGCGCTCAAAACCATGGACGGATTCATGCGGAAAGATCCATCCGTCAAAATTGCCTACATCGCCAAATATGTCAGCATCGCCAATGCCTGGAAAAAATGGCTCGGCGAAATGCAAGGCCTTAAAACCTACAAAGCCCTGGAAAAAAAAGCTGCCTATGAAGCGGAATTCACCCGCCGCGTCGATAACAGTGCCGACTTAAAATACCGCTTCGGCAACCTGTTGCCTCGCTTGCGTCAGTTGTACGCCGACATAGAGCCGTACGCCCTTGCTCGCGATTACTACTTCGAAGCATGTGTGCGCAATACAGAGGCACTTCCGCAAGCCGGTGCGTTGAATTCAGTGGTCGACATCTTTGAAAAAAACGGTGAAACGATGGCGTTCAACAAGCAAAAAGAACTGCTGACGGCCTTTGAAGGATTTTACAAAGATTTTCGCCCGGAAGTCGATGAAGCTGTATTGGCCGGATTGCTCGAAATGTTTGCAACAAATGCCCAGCCGGAATGGGGCGGCAATTTTGTCAAAGAAGAAGCCAACAAACATGGCAGCTACACCGCGTTATCTGCCTATCTTTTTAAAAACAGCGTGATTCCGCATCGCGAAAAACTGACGGCTTTACTCGGCGAACGTTCGACCAAAGTGGTGGAAGCTATCCGGAACGACCCCATGTGGAAATTCTGGAAAACGCTCAGCGATCTGTATCAAGGCAAGGTGCAACCCAAATTACAGGAATTACAGCCGCAAATCAACCTCCTGCAACGCCAGTACATGGCCGCTCAAATGGAGGTTTTTAAAGAAAAACGATTTTTCCCTGATGCCAACAGCACACTGCGTGTCACCTACGGTAAAGTGCGCGGATTTTCACCACGCGATGCCGTGCAATACGAGTTCCAAACCGACCTCGATGGGGTTATGGAAAAATATATCCCCGGCGATTATGAATTCGATGTGCCGCAAAAACTGATAGAGTTGTGGAAAGCCAAAAACTATGGCCCTTACGCCACTTCAGATGGCCGTTTACCCGTAGCATTCATCGGCACCAACCATACCACCGGCGGCAATTCCGGCAGCCCGGCGCTCGATGCAAAAGGCAACCTGATCGGTCTGAATTTCGACCGTGTTTGGGAAGGTACAATGAGCGATTTGAATTACGACCCGGCTATTTGTCGCAATATCATGGTCGATGCGCGTTATGTGTTGTTTATTATCGATAAGTTCGGGGGTGCAGGCCATTTGTTGAAAGAAATGAAGCTGGTACACCCGAAAAAGAAATAAAACAAAATGACTATCCGCCATCAGGAAACAATGTGACGGAAATTAGAAATTGGAAATTGGATGATTAGGTTGTGAGGGTAATTTCCAATTTCTAATTTCTAATTTCTGTTTCCTAATTGCGGATAGTCACTTAAAACAATTTCCTGTCAACCAATTTTGATCCGTGGAGCAAAAAGAAAAATACAATGTTCGTTTACCCTTGATATTGGCTGCTACGCTGGCAATCGGGATGTTTATCGGACAAAAACTACCACATTACGACCAGGACTTCCGACTATCGGGTGGTAAAAGACTCAGTTCCGGCGCACTCGAAGAAATCCTGCAGTACGTCGAAGCCAAATATGTCGATTCGGTGAACACGATCGATTTGCGCAGCGAAGCTATTGAACACCTTTTGTCGCGCCTCGACCCGCACTCTGTTTATATCACCCCCGATGAGTTACAAGCCGTTCAAGAGGATATGAGCGGCGGTTTCGAAGGCGTAGGAATCGAATTTGTGATGGTCGACGACACCATGCACGTGGTAACGCCATTATCCGGCGGGCCGGCTGAAGCGGCCGGAATTATTGCAGGCGACCGCATCATTACCATCAACGATACCAGCATTGCCGGGGTCAAAATTGATAATGGTTCCATCTATAAAAAATTACGTGGTGAAAAAGGTTCGCAGGTAAAAATCGGCATACTGCGCGGTCTGGAAAAACAATTGAGACACTTCATTATCAGTCGGGCAATTATTCCGGTGCACAGTGTCGACGTGGCCTACATGCTCGACCAAGAAACAGGTTATATCAAAGTAAACCGTTTTACAGAACGAACCTACCAGGAATTCATGGAAAGCCTGGGGCCAATGGTGGAAGAAAAAGGCCTGAAAAACCTGGTGCTCGACCTGCGTGGCAACCCGGGCGGATATCTGGAAGAAGCCACCGATATGTTAAGCCAGATCTTTCCGGAAGGCAAGTTGCTGGTGTACACGAAAGGACGAACAGAAAAGCGGCGTGATTACAAAAGCAATGGCCGTGCCCGTTTCAACATCCAGCAAGTGGCCGTACTCATCGACGAAGGTTCTGCTTCCGCCAGTGAAATCGTGGCCGGCGCTGTGCAGGACTGGGACCGGGGCTGGGTGGTCGGACGCCGTTCGTTCGGCAAAGGACTTGTGCAGGAACAATACCCATTGAGCAATGGCGGCGCATTAAGGCTTACTGTATCCCGGTATTTTACGCCAAGCGGACGCTCCATTCAACGCGACTACAAAAACGACGAGCACTACGATCAGGATCCTGAACGCCGCTTGAAAAATGGCGAACTTTCTGATGATTCAAAAATAAAACCCGCCGACAGCACTAAATATTATACCGGGCTGGGCCGTATCGTGTTTGGCGGCGGCGGCGTTACACCTGATGTGTTTGTTCCTTTCGACACCATTCTTTCAAGCGAATATTTTTTGCTGGTCAGGCAATTGATTCCACAATTCGTGAGCAAATGGAAAGAAGGCTCCGGCAGTCAACCCTCATTTTCAAACCTCCCGGAGTTTGTTGAAAAATGGCAAGTCCCAGATGCGCTATTCAATGAGTTGATCAAATTTGCAGAGAGCAGGGATGTAAAAACGGATGCAGGGAAATTGGCAGCCTGTCGCCATGAATTAAAATTGCAGCTAAAAGCTCGCATCGCGAAAAGTTTGTTTGGCGATCTTGGCTTATACCAGGTAGCGAACAGCGACGATCCAACGGTAGAAAAGGCATGGCAACTGATACGCAGCGGACAGCCTATCTCTAAAAAATAAGGTGCATTAGGTGCCATGCACCACCATACTTGCTACCGCGGGAACAACGTTTGCTGCAAACCGGCAACAAATGTGTGGGCAAGCAAAGCTTATTTTTTAAAATTTACAATCAAAAAATCTACGATTTTCAGCGGGAAAACTACTCAGGAGAGAGAACCGCTTTTAATATTATCCACCTCTCATATACCACACCATCACCAGACCAAGTGCCAGCAAAACCAACATCGACAAAAACCAATTCCTGAGGTTTACAGACGCAGCAACGTTCTGATGCTTTGGAGGCGTCGTCAGGCCAATCAAAGCGGCCACTGAACCAGGTAATTTACTTAAAATCTCACCTTTCTGGGATTCAATCCAAAGCACCATTCCAGCCGGGGTTAGTGGTTCCTGCTTAATCAATTTGTTTAAAATTCCCAGCGTCAAAGGCCCCGCCAATGCGGCCGACAAAATGGAAGCTGAGGAATGTTTAATGCCTGAAAATGATGCCACGGCATTGACAACGGCAGGACTTTTTCCTCCAAATACTAGCGTGACCAAATTTTCTGACACCTCCAGCGGAGTATGTTGTGTCAGGTTGTCGGAATTGACAAGCACACCCAACCTGTCAAGCACTGTACCGTCAAACCCGATAGCTTGTTGAAACACCTGCTCCATCAACGATTTTTGTTCCGACTTTATAATGATACCGGCAAAAAGCGCTGCGGTCATGCTGCCAAGCGCTTTGGAGACCCCATTTTCACTTTCATTGAGGTGCTTCGAGGCAGATAATACGATGTGGGGAGTCAGATACTGTTTAATCGTATCAGTCAATCTTGTCATAGTATGTGATGATTAAACAAATTGAAAAGAATCCCACTTCAGACGGAGGGTTGATCTGACGTAACAAAAAACGATAAATATTATTTGCCAGAACTCATAATAATATGATTTTCAAAACTTTAAAAATTAAAAAGGATAACCAACAGCCAGATTTGGGTTAAAATCTGAAAGCTGTAATTTGGAAAACAGGTTCGGCACCCAATAGCGTTTGGTATCCGGATCGGGATATGGGTTACGCAGCGGCAGGCCAAAATCAAGCCTGATGACAAAATAATCGAAGTCGCCACGGATACCGGCGCCGGCGCCGAGCGCTATGTTTTTGTAGAATTCCCATCCAAGTTGAGAGCCTTTACGACCATCGTCATAACGCAGCGTCCAAATATTTCCGCCATCGAGAAAAACTGCGCCTTTGAAGTAGGAAATAAACGGAAAGCGCAATTCACCACTAAATTCAAACTTAAAATCACCGGCCTGATAGTATGGCTGGATGTTCCGTATTTCATTGGTAACAGGATCACGGTCAACATAACTGCCTGGGCCAAGTTCGCGTATGCGCCATGCGCGCAAGCTGGAAGGGCCGCCGACGAAAAACTGTTTGACATACGGCACTGTCTGACTATCGCCAAACGGCACACCTGCCCCCAACCCAACACGTACAGCGCCTACAACACCTTCGGTAAAATTTCGGGTGTACACCAGATCATGATCGAAACGCAGGTATTCGGAAAATTTCAAATCACCCACCTGCCAGTCTTCCCGTCCAAAAAGAGCCCCCCAAAGCCTGTTGGCGCCCAGCACTTCCAGCCCTGACATTTCAAATCCGAGTCTGTAATTCCACCGTTCTCCAAATCCGTTGACCCGGCTTGCATAATTGTAAGTGAACGTGCGAAGCACAAATCCGGTAAAAAGTTGCTTGTCGAAACTAAGTTGCAAAAATTTGCTCGGCGTGAGGTTGTCGGCAAACCTCGGCCGGAGTACGTCCACCCCAAAATTATCCCAGGCATATTGGTTGTGATTGTTGGGCCTGAAATTGTATCCGAACGAAGCATTCAACAGATGAAACTGATAAAAATCCGTCACATTGAGGTAATCATAATTGGCTGAAAGCCTGGCGCTTCCTTCGCTGCGAAGCCGATTGAACGAATCGTCGGACAATACCCGATTCCCTTTGAATTTAAGCCGGTGCATCAATCCGGTCAAACCCAGATAGTCAAAATAACGCGGTATAGCCAACTCGTTTTGAATTTTGAATTCCTGTGCATAAATGAACCGTTGGGCAGAAATATCAAATTCAATGTTGTAATTGACCGAAGTGCGCAGTCTTTCAGCGCCGCTGAACACATTGTGGTTGGTAAAATAAAAGGAGGGTGAAACACCGATCAGACCGCCATTTAAAGTACTGTAGCTAAAATCGAAATCGCCGCCGGGGATAAATCTGCGGTTTGGGGAAAGGTTGATATTGACGTTTATTTTACCATCCTGTGTACTATCCTGGGTTGGTCTCACTGAAACAAACCTGTACACGCCAAGGGCATTCAGGTTCCGAAGGGTTTTATCAAATTCTTCCTGATTGTACAGCATTCCCGGCCGGATGGCAATTTTTTTGTAAAGCCTGTCGGGGCGCACGAAGAACTTGCGTTCCACACCGGCGAAGTACATACCGTTGATCGTGGTATCTGAGCGCAGTACGGTAACCTCAGGCACGACGCCTGTATAAACCTCCACCTTGCCAATGGTATAGGTTTGGTGCATGGTAGAATCGTTAAATGGGAGCACTTCCACACGCACATCTGCCCGAGTGCCAGAGCTATCGCCTTTGAACTGAACAAACTGTGGTACGAAATAGGCGTAACCCCTGTTTTTCAACTCCGCAGAGATCCGCAATTTTTCAGCTTCAAACAGGCGGCCGTCGAGTGGTCCGTTTTTTTTGATATTGGAACCTCCTTCCGTCGACTGCAAAATTTTCAGCACCTGTGTATCCCGGCTCAAAAATTCTACGGAATGGCTGGTGTATTGCGGGCCCAATGCGAGGTGATAATCAACAGAAGCTTTTTTCGAGCCGATCAGTTTGGTTTTATAATAACAAGTTGCTTTAAAATAGCCTCGTTGACGCATCAGGTTTTCAAAATTGGAAACTGTTCGAATGGCCAGGGTGCTGTCATAAAGTACCGGACTCTCAGCTTGTTTATTTAGAATCCAGGCGGCAAACTTGGATTTGCGGTTAATGTAACGATAATGCAACCAAAGCCTGAACCTGAATGCAAACCAGGTTTTGGAATTGGGCTTTTGTTTGTAGAGGGGCGAAAGTTCATACGACAATGCCGTGCGCTGTGAATACGTCAGTTTTGTTTCCGACTTCACATGCAAGGTATTACTGAGCAGCAGGCGTTCTCCCTTGCTTTCATCCAGGTGTTTGGTTACGTTGCAGGAGGAGAAACCGATGCTTATCATTGCCATCACCGGGATGAGGCGAAAAAACTTCAAAAGCCCGTTGAATATTGGTACATTGTTCATTTGAATCGCAAAACGACTGAATGCTGCCTTTTCGTTTATGGGACAAAGGTAAACGATGATTTTGGGGGTGTCGTATTTCGTCCTACTTTCGCAGCACTAAATTCAGCGATAAATATGCTTTCACTCAACCAAATAAAACTGATCAATTCCCTGTCGGTAAAAAAGTACCGCAGGGAACATGGCCTTTTTGTCGTGGAGGGTGAAAAGATGGTGGAAGAATTACTCCGACAATCCAGGCTGCAGGTTTCTATGGTGTTCGGCATTAAAGGCTGGCTCGACAACCATCAGCACGTCTTGCAGCAACTCCCCGGCAAATGGCAGGAAGTGACAGAAAGTGAACTCAAAAAAATTTCAACCCTCACTACACCTAACCAGGTATTGGCCACCGTGGAATTGCCTGCATCAGCACCCGAATACAGCTTGGCAGCCGACGCTTTGTGTTTTTACCTCGACGGGCTGCAGGACCCCGGCAACCTGGGAGCTATCCTCCGCATCGCCGACTGGTTTGGTATGCCGGCCGTATTTTGTTCACCCGATTGCGTGGATGTGTATAACCCTAAAGTGGTGCAGGCAAGTATGGGGGCTATTTGCAGGGTACAAAGTTGGGAAGTCAACCTGAGCGATTTGATGGAAAATCAGACCGGGCTTACCATATCAGGAGCCGTACTCAACGGTTCCAATGTGTTTGAAGCCGAACTGCCGTCGAAGGGATTATTGGTCATTGGCAATGAAGGCAAAGGCATATCGCCCAACATAGAACGCTTGTTAACCCAGCGGCTTACCATCCCTAAACATCCGGATGGCGGCGCCGAATCGCTTAACGCTGCAGTGGCGGCAGGTATTTTAGCGGCATTTTGCTTCGGTAGTCGTTAATTCGGGCATTTTCGACGATGAATTTGCCTTAAGAATCAGCTGATTTACCGTACATTCGTGCTAAATTTCAAAACAAAACAAGAATTCATAACCATGACTGATTTTCGCAAATACCTTCCTCTGATCCTGATTGGCCTGGCTTTACTCCTGGTATTCAGCATGTGTGGCTCTTACAATACCGCCGTGAAAAAAGATGAAGGCGTTAAAGCTGCCTGGTCGCAGGTAGAAAACCAATATCAACGCCGGGCCGACCTGATTCCAAACCTGGTAAACACGGTAAAAGGATACGCTGACTTCGAAAAATCCACCCTGGAAGCCGTTGTTCAGGCGCGCGCTTCTGCAACACAGGTGAAAATTGATCCAAACAACCTGACGCCCGAATCTATTCAACGCTTTGAACAAGCTCAACAAGGTTTGTCGGGCGCTTTAGGCCGATTGTTAATGGTAACAGAGAATTACCCCGACTTGAAAGCAAACCAGAACTTTCTCGATCTGCAAAAACAATTGGAAGGCACGGAAAACCGCATTTCTGTTGAACGCAAGAATTTCAACGAATCGGTTCAAAATTTCAACTCCCATATCCGCCGTTTCCCGACCAACCTGCTGGTGGGTATCTTCGGATTTTCTCCCAAAGGTTATTTCCAGGCGCAACCAGGCAGCGAGAAAGCGCCAGAGGTAAATTTCAAATAACATGCTGTTTAACAAGGAAGAAGAAACCCTCGTTATAGAAGCAATTAAACAAGCCGAACGGGGAACCAGCGGAGAAATCCGGCTGTTTGTGGAGGATTATTGCATGCGCGACCACCCGGTTGAACGCGCTGAAGAATTGTTCCACCTGTTCGGCATGTTTAATACCAAAGCACGCAACGGCGTGCTGATCTACCTGGCCGAACAAAGCCGGCAATTTGCACTCTGGGGCGACTCCGGTATCCACGAAAAAGTTGGACACCAATTCTGGGAGCAGGAAAAAGATTTGCTCCGGGAACATTTGCAAAGAGATGAAGCCGTAGAAGGCCTTAAAAAGGTCATTTACCTCATCGGCGCGCGCCTGCGCGAACATTTTCCCGCTGATGAAAACAACGACAATGAACTCCCCGATGAGATTATTTACGGCTGAATCATTTCTGCTGCCGAAAAAGCTGGTTCGAGTTTTAGGGTCTTTGATGGTTCTGTTGATGTTGGCTTCGCTTCAAGTTGCCGCTCAATCCGACCCGCTTTTTCCTGAAAAACCTGAACCTGCAGTTTATGTACACGATTATTCCGGATGGTTGCAACCAAACGAAAAGTTGATGCTGGAGCAAAAACTGCGCGCCTATTGGGATTCAACTACCACTCAAATCGTGGTGATGATCCGACCCGATATCGGCGACTACGATAAAGCCTCCTACGCATTTGAGTTGGGTAAACGCTGGGGTATCGGTCGCGCCGATAAAGACAACGGCGTGGTCATGCTGATTAAATCCGAACCTCCGGAGCGTGGCATTTTCATCGCAACCGGCCATGGCGTTGAAGGCGCCCTGCCCGACATTACCGCAGGCCGTATCATCCGCAATACCATGGCCCCTTTTTTCCGCAACGAACAATACGCCCAGGGAATTAATGCCGGCGTTGATGAAATCATTCAAGCGCTTTCCGGCGAGTTTGTTTCCAACCAGCCTGAAAAATTGTCGGTTAAATCAACCCTGTTACTCGCGCTTTTTATCGCTGTAGTGTTTTTTCTCGTAGTAGGCACTATCGTTTACCGACTCCGAAAATTCATTCAACTGTTCACCCATGATGGAAGCCGGCGTATCAAACGACGCGGTCGCGACGACGACAACTGGGGCGGTGGCTGGTGGATTGGCGGCGATAGTTGGGGTGGCGGCAGCGGCGGCTGGGGCGGAGGCGGAGGTGGCGGCGGTTGGGGAGGCGGCGGCGGCTCTTTCGGCGGCGGCTCGTTTGGCGGTGGCGGCGCAGGTGGTGACTGGTAATGATGAATGATGAATGATGAATGATGAATGAATTTTTAAATCCTGAAAAAATGGCTCAATTCCGATTATTCAATTTTTTGGTTGCGATTTTATTATCAGCAACCGTAGCTTCGGCGCAATTAACTCTAAAAATCACTTCTATCCCTGCCAACACGCCTCCCGGCGCCACTTTGTACGCCGTCGGCACCTTTAACAACTGGAACCCTGGAGATGCCACAAAAACGCTGACCGCTTTAGGCAACGGACAATACCAAATTGTGTTGACTCCAGCCGTCGGTCAGGTTAAATTCAAATTCACACGAGGCGCCTGGGCCACAGTGGAAGGGAATGCTTCGGGCGGTTTTCTACCCGACAGGGTGTTGAATTATAATGGCCAACCCACCACCGTTAACCTCACGATATTAAGCTGGGAAGACCTTGGCGGCGGCGGAAATGGCTCCGGAACTGCGGCAGCTAACGTGCAGATACTCGACGACGATTTTTACATGCCGGAACTCAACCGGAACCGACGTATTTGGCTGTACCTCCCGCCTGATTACCAGTCATCAAACAAAAACTACCCAGTTTTGTATATGCACGATGGGCAAAACCTCTTCGATGCAACCACCGCTGCTTTTGGAGAATGGGAGGTGGATGAATCACTCAACGAATTATACACACAAGGCGATTATGGTTGTATCGTGGTCGGAATCGACAACAGTCAATACCGGCTTGATGAATATTCGCCCTGGGTAAATTCGCAATACAATGCCGGCGGACAAGGCGACGAGTATGTGGCATTCATCGTCAACACCCTCAAACCTTACATCGATGCGCACTACCGCACACTGCCCGGCCGCTCCACGACCGGAATCGCAGGCAGCAGCATGGGCGGATTGATTTCCATGTACGCACTGAGCGAACACCAGGATGTTTTTTCGAAGGCCGGAATTTTTAGTCCGGCATTTTGGTTTGGCGGCGATGAACCTGTTCAGCATGTGCTGGCCCACCCAAAAGAAGGCCCTGTACGCGTGTCGTTCCTGTCTGGCGCCGATGAAGAACAGGATGGCAATCAGTCGAACTACGTAGTGAACGACATGGCAGATGTCGCCAATGCCATGAACACCGCAGGTTTTACTACTGGTGAAATTCAGTTTCAAACCCGTTCTGACGGAGCGCATTCCGAGTGGTTTTGGGCGCGTGAATTTCCTGCCGTATACCAATGGCTGTTTGCAGGCGCTGTTTCCGGCGTTAAGTCAACTTCTGCTTCCAAACTCGAAATTTTTCCGAATCCTGCCGGCGACTGGGTGCGAATTTCCGGACTTGACAACGACGACGAGGCTCGGTTCAGAATTTTCGATCAGGCTGGTAAAATTGTGCGCGATACAACGCTTGTCGGCGATGAACCTTTGTACACCGGTAACCTGCCCAAAGGTGTTTACGTAGTAAAAGGCAAAAAAAAGGGAGGGAAATGGCTGGTAGGTCGGTTGGTGAGGTAAATGGGAAAGTCACAAACTTTTATTACCTTTGTTACGTTATTAAAGACGGAATATGATCAATAATGAACAAAACAATCCGTTCCCATTCACTGCTGCGTATTTTTCATCACTTACGATCGGCAATGTAAAATGTTTTAAAGAAAATCAAACACTTAACCTTACAGCTAACAATGGCAAACCTGCCCGGTGGACAGTCATATTGGGGAATAACAATACTGGGAAAACAACACTACTAAAATGTTTGGCAGCGTTGGAACCCAAAGAAGCGTCTTTGATTATTGGCGAAGAAGACTCTACCTTGCAAGAACTTCAAAATGGCAAGAAGAAGTCGATGACAGTAAAGGCCTCTTGGCCATCCTATTTATTACCTAATTTTTTATTTCGTGATTTTAACGGACTAAATTCGTCCACATTGCGCTGTGACTTTTTGCTTTCTAAAGCAGAATCAAACCAATTATCCAGTAAAGATTTCACCTCATTTAACCAGTTTGCTAATACCAATTGGGGTGGCGCTTTCGAAGGCGGAAAAGGAGCTTCGATGGAAGGAGGAGACGCTAGATTCAGCAATTTCATTCCCTTATTTTCATATGGTGCCTCACGAATCATGAGTCGTAAAGCATTATCTGAAACCATAAATCGACACCCTCATGGTAGCTTATTTGAAAACAGATTTATTCCCAATGTAGAAGACTGGTTATTAGGGCTTTTTCTAGCAGCCAAACTAGGAAAAGAAAAAGCAGACAGTGATCTTAATTTTGCAACGGAAATTTTGAAATCTGGCATTCTCCCTGATGTGAAAGATTTGGAGTTGGATAGCATTGAAAAAGAAAATGGTTTCGAAAATTTTGTTCATTTTTTAACCGACTATG